>JAYVHZ010000464.1:0-1866 GCA_043770645.1 Undibacterium sp.
TTGAATCTTCCGTTTCGTGCCTCTTCTTCTGACAGACATAGAACGTAAGCTTGGATCTCAGACTCCAAATTTCACCTTGTCTGTGTTCCTGATTCCGACAAAAATTGCCGCTATCGTGCCAGTTGTGCTTGAGCTTGGATTGACCTTAAGTTGACATAGAGTTCGGAAACGAATTTAGTCCACATTAATACCACTTGCTCGCATCACTCGCTTCCCTAGCCGTTCTTGCCGTGCCGCTACACCGATTTTTTTATTGAAATGGCATTGGAGTATTTATTATGAATCAACCTAGCATGCAAGGTGTAACGGCAATCAATGTGCCAGCACACGTCAAGCACCAAAAACTGATTAATTGGGTTACCGAAATGGTCGCATTGACCAAACCCGCGAATGTGTATTGGTGCGATGGTAGTCAAGAAGAGTATGACCGTTTATGCGGACAAATGGTAGCCGCGGGCACCATGAAAAAATTGAATGAAGCGAAGCGTCCGAACAGCTACCTCGCTTGTTCTGATCCTTCCGATGTGGCACGTGTTGAAGACCGTACTTATATCTGCTCCGAAAAACAAGAAGATGCGGGCCCAACGAATAACTGGATGGCGCCAACAGAAATGCGCGCGACACTCAATCCTTTGTTTGATGGTTGTATGCAAGGTCGCACTATGTATGTAGTGCCATTCTCTATGGGACCACTCGGTTCTCCAATCGCTCACATTGGCGTTGAATTATCCGATTCTCCGTATGTTGCTGTGAACATGCGCATCATGACGCGTATGGGCAAGGTGGTATTTGACGTTTTAGGTACTGATGGTGATTTCGTCCCTTGCGTACATACAGTAGGCGCACCATTAGCAGCTGGCCAGCAAGATGTGGCATGGCCATGCAATAGCACGAAATACATCGTGCATTACCCTGAAACTCGTGAAATCTGGTCGTTTGGCTCTGGCTACGGTGGGAATGCATTGTTGGGTAAAAAGTGTTTCGCGCTACGTATCGCATCGACCATGGGACGTGACCAAGGTTGGTTGGCTGAACATATGTTGATCTTGGGCGTTGAATCTCCAGAAGGCAAAAAACACTATGTTGCGGCAGCATTCCCATCAGCTTGCGGTAAAACGAATTTTGCAATGTTGATTCCAGCGATTGCAGGTTGGAAAGTGACTACCATTGGTGACGATATCGCTTGGATTAAACCAGGTGCAGATGGTCGTTTGTATGCGATTAATCCAGAAGCTGGTTATTTCGGTGTTGCACCGGGTACGAATACGGCGACTAATTCCAACTGCATGTCCTCATTAACGGCGAATACGATTTTCACTAACGTTGCGCTGACTGACGACGGCGATGTTTGGTGGGAAGGCATGACCAAAGAAGCCCCAGCCCACGTTATCGACTGGCAAGGTAAAGAGTGGACGCCAGAAATCGCGAAAGAAACTGGTCGTAAAGCAGCACATCCAAACGCGCGCTTCACCGTTGCAGCAACGCAAAATCCGGTGCTCGATGCAGCTTGGGATGATCCGGCAGGCGTACCAATTTCTGCCTTCATTTTCGGTGGCCGTCGTTCGACCACGGTGCCACTGGTAACAGAAGCTCGCAATTGGGTAGAAGGTGTTTACATGGCTGCGACTATGGGTTCAGAGACCACCGCAGCAGCCGTTGGTCAACAAGGTGTGGTGCGCCGCGATCCGTTCGCGATGTTGCCATTCATGGGTTACAACATGAGCGACTACTTCCAGCACTGGTTGAATATGGGTGAGAAAGTCACTGCGCTCGGCGGAAAACAACCAAATATCTACTGCGTCAACTGGTTCCGCACCGATGACAACGGCAAGTTTGTCTGGCCAGGTTTTGGCGACAACATGCGCG
>JAYVHZ010000465.1:0-19179 GCA_043770645.1 Undibacterium sp.
CGAAGTCGATTGGAAAAAACAAACATTAAAATTTGAAGCTGATGCCGAAATTCTCAGAGGTATTGTCAAATCAAGCCTGGACTTCGAAAGTGACTTCAACATGAACTTTGAAGCCAAAGGTTCAGCGAGGGTGAAGGTTGCTGGTATCAAAATTGAAGGTAACTTCTTTGTTCACTTTTCCAATGATGGGAAAGCTTCCAACGACTACATTGCAGTATGGGCGAAGCTGCCTGTGGTTGGTACGGTCGGCCTCAAAACCTATTTCGATGGCGATACGAGCACCTTTGGTAAAAAGAGCGTCGACCTGTACAAGAGTTGGATCGTAGACTCCACGATCAAAGACCTCGCTGTACAAGCCACATGGGAAAATGAAGTGGTCGGTCCTAATTTGACGCGGGTTGTCATCTATAGCGATTTGGCAAAAACCGTTGTCAGTCAAGTCATTGAGGAAGCCGACTACGCTGCGCATGGCATTACGGTGATTTCGGAATTGTCCGACGCGACCCATAAATTTGTCTTTATTTCCAATACACGCCCTGCCGTCTACGACCTTGAGTTCGTCAACCCGGAAAAAATGGGGAAAATCACTTTTGAAGCGTCTACCACGTTAGCACCTATGAGTCTTGAGGTCGATACCGCGGCGATTAATTCGGGTGTGCTCGATGTTAGTTTCAGAGCTGCCGCCGAAAATCCAGACGCCGTCGTGCGCTTCTACGCGGATACCGATAATGTTGGCTTTAATGGATTACCCATCGGTACGGCGGTTAGCAATATTCGTGATGGTCAATTCCGTTTTGATACCAACACACTTGCACCAGGCAACTACTATATCTATGGTATTTTGGAAGATGGACAAGCGATCCCGATGTTCGATTATGCTGCGACACCGATCACCGTGGCTGGCTACAGCAATATTGTGTCAAGCATACAAAGCCCAGATACTGTGCTTCCAAATGAAGCTTTCATGTTGGTCTATACCCTGACGAACACCGGTCAAAGAACGTCAAACAATATCGATTTGGCCGCGATCCTACCTGCCGGCATTAGTATCATTGATTCATCAGTGACGATCAAATCAACTGATGCGAGCGGACACCACTTCCAAATTGATCGCCTTGATCCTGGCCAAACGGCACAGGTCAAATTAATGATGGTGGCCACTGCCGCTGGTCAGTTTGATTTTTCAACCTTGGCCTATAGCAGAACACCAGATGCGGAACCAGATAACAATATCGCAAAGAAAACCATTATTGCCAATAATTTCGGTAGCTTAACTAGCCTCCCGTCTGTATTGATCGGCGACACAAGCGTGCAAGAGGGATCGATTTTAGTGAAAACCATTGACAGCGCCTTTGGTGTTGCAGGTAGTTTGAGCGCGACGCTGATGGATGGGTCGGCACTGCCGACTTGGTTAAAATTTGACCCTGTGGCCGGCCTTTTCACTGGTACTCCAGAACAAGCCGATGTGGGTGCGATCCAAGTGAAAGTGAACGCAAGCTCAATCTATAATGCCCCTGTTTCGGATAACTTCTGGATTCGGGTAGGCAATGTGAATAATGTTCCGACTGGTGGCTTATCAGTATCCGGCGACCTAAGTGAAGGCAAAACCTTAAGCATCAACAACACCATCACCGATCAAGATGGCCTCGGCGAATTGATCTTCAAGTGGTTGGCAGATGGCAAAATCATACCCAATATGACAGGCAGTAGTTTGGCATTGACACCTGAGCTGACGGGCAAAGCGATCACAGCGTCGGCGACCTATGTTGATAAATTCGGCACGCTCGAATCTGTGACTGCGCCCCTAACAGATACCATCAGCAAACTGATTGGGGACGCGGCCAATGATCAGTTATTTGGCACCAAAAACAATGATGTGTTTGACGGTGGCCTAGGCTTTGATACGGTTAATTTCAAGGGCAAACTTAGTGACTTCAAAATCACCAGAGATGGCGCTGGGTTCCAGATTCAAAACCTCAAAGGAACAGAGGGACTGGATAAAATTATGAACGCCGAGGCGCTCAAATTCGAGGATCTGTCGGTTAATCTCACGATCAAATCTAACGCAGCGAGCATCCCCGAAGCGACGCTAGACCGTATCATTGAATTGTATGTAGGATTTTTCAATCGCGTTCCTGATGCTGATGGATTGAACTATTGGATCAATCAAAATAAAGCGGGCATGAGTATCACGCAAATCGCCAATTCATTCTTTGAGGCTGGTGCACAATACACGGCACAAACTGGCTACAGCGCAAACATGAGCAGCACCGATTTCGTCAATACGATCTATAAGAATGTATTTGGTCGCAGCGCTGGTGCCGATGCAGAGGGATTGAACTATTGGAAGGCGGGCTTAGATTCAGGCAAAGAAACCCACGGGTCTCTCATGGTAACAATGTTAGATTCCGCCCATCGATTCAAGGGTGATGCTCAATGGGGTTGGGTCGCAAATCTGCTCGACAACAAGATCAGCGTTGGCGAGATCTATGCGGTGAATTTGGGTTTAACAGAAAATGTCGCAACGGATGCAATCACGAAGGGTATCTCGATCTTGCAAGCTGTAACGCCAACTGACTACACAGCGGCATTACAACTCATCGGTGTGACGGAATTGAATATCAGTTTGATTTAAATATTCTATCAGCGAATCTGATTAGTCCCAATGTGGGCTTTTCAGATTCGCAAGTTCGATATCATGCTTTTCTTGTTCAGTTAGCGTACGACTTATAGACTCATCAAAAACTCAGCCAACTTCTCCTGAAACACTTGCGGTTGATCATACATAGGGAAGTGACGTGAACCAGCAATCGGCACCATACGTAACTTTGGCGTCCCTTTCATCAAGCTTTCGTAGTATGCATGTTTCGCTTCTGCGGAGACATTGATCGCTGCAAAATCTGGTGCGTAGTACGGCGATACCAGTGCTAAAGGAACGCTGATCGCGGGCAAGTCTTTGCGCAGATCGAGGCGGAACAAATCTGCCATGTATTCTGCGGTCGCAACTGGATCACTTTGCGCACTTAAGGTCGCCACTTTTTCTGCGATTTGGATATCCACTACACCCATAGTGCGCATGTATTGAATTTGTTGCGCTGCGTAGCTCTTTTGATCGGCGCTGCCCATTTGCACCTGCAAATTACTCGCCACGGTGCTGCGTTGTTCCAGACTCATATTTTCTGAGCGCGGGAACACTGGCAAACCGTCGACACCAAATACACCACTGATCAGATTCGAATGGGTCTGTGCAAACCAGATCGATAAAGCCGATCCCATGCTGTGCCCAACTAACACGGGCTTATGGATTTTCTGGGTTTGAATCAATTCCAATAATGAGTCTTTTGCCTTGGCTAATTTTGGTCCAACGATCGCAGGCTTGCCATTAAACCCCGCTAATGTGATCACATACAGTTCATGATCTTTTTGCAGATGTTTGACCGTGTCATCCCACACATAGCCGCCACTCGACAAACCCGGGATCAAGATGATGGGTGCGCCTTTGGCATTCGCGTTGGCATATTTTTCTACGTACATACTGCCGACTTGGAATTGCTCTGCTTTGGCGATGGTGGCGGTAGCAGTGACCGGTAAGACAGGTGCTGCGACTGCCATTTGATATGTTGTCGCAGTGGCGCAAGCGAAGAAGGCGAAAGTGGAAAAACTGAATTGAATAGCTTTAGTGAAGTTCATGATGGTTTCTCTTTTAAATGATTGTTGGGTAATGAATTGCTTATTGTGCAGGTTGAGCGTTCAAACTTAGCGCTTAATGCAATTACGTACAAAGGAAATCGCGCCGAGACTAATCGCGAAGCTCGTATAAATTGTGATTGCTGCGTCTGCCTGGCTATAAAAAACCGCAAAAGCACTAGCGATCAAACCAGCGATCGCCATATTTTGTGCCACTTCTGGCGCTGCGCTGCTGCCAACACGTTTGAGATGACGAAACACGGCAGAGCTAAAAATCGCGACTGGCAACAAAGGAAACAGACTAAACACATCACGACCATTAGCGGCAATAATTTCATCGACAAAAATCATCGATAAAGACCAAGTGATTGCTGCCAAAATAATTGAAGCATTGAGTTCGTTACGGGATTGTGTGTTGATTGTGAGCTGGTTCATGATGTTCTCCTTAAATTAGTTTAAATAAAATTTTTTGCTGCGCATGTAAAGTAAAGTTGACACTCTGGGCGATAAAAAAAGCAGGGAATCCTAGGAGACCTTGCTGCTGCTAATAAAGACTGATTTCTAAAAACTAGCTGCATGTAAAGCACGCTTGACATGCAAATTTAAAAAATAAGCAGCATGCGGAATTCCCGATATGAGCTGCTGATTTGCTTCTACTTACTGCTTGCTTCTGACATTTTGAGTCACTTGCAACTCGCTTAATGTGTAAAGCATGTTTGACATATTAAACCAAAAAAAATCTTTGTCAAGCGTCCTTTACATAAATTTTTAAAGTTTTTTTCGGGCATTCGCTGGAAACCCTGACGGCATTGATATTGATAATGATTCTTTGGGACCTTGAGACGCTGATGCACAGCGCAGCAATCAACGCGATTGCGCCGCGCCATTTATCCCGGCCCCACAGCGTCAAAGCTGCGAATCATAATCCATACTTTTGTGCAAAATGCGCACAATTAAAATATTGAATTTGGCGTGGGGTTTATAGAAAATGATGTGACTGCCTTGTGGAAATTTCCGATACTCAGCTCGAATATAGTCGCATGACATTCCCAAATTTGGGTTTTCCGCCAACATGAAAAACGCATCGTCCAATTGCTTAATGTATAAATTTCGTTGCGCCCTACCCCAACGGTTTTCCTTGAAAAGCGCAATGGAGTGCAAATCGTTTTTGGCTTCTTTGTTTAGTTAAAAGGATTCCATTACTGCTTGTGCTCATCAAGTTCAGCTAAGAAATCTTGGTAGTTGTAATTGGCAACACCACTCTCCTCGCCATGAATCAGCATTTGACGCAGTGTTTGCAATTTACTTTCCGAGTCTTCAAGCAGTCTCAATCCAGCTCTTACCACTTCACTAGCTGAACCGTAACGACCGGACTCAAGTTGTGAGGCGATAAATGAATCGAAATGATCGCCTAAAGTAATGCTTGTGTTCTTTGCCATGAGAGCCTCCAGAAGTACCAATAAATACCATAACATAGTATTTGTTAGGTTTTTCAAGGCTACGTGAGGATGTCAATGTGTAATAACAGCTTTGGTGATGTATGTTGGGCTTGGGAGGCACAGGGCGGTAGGTGCGATTAGTGAAACGTAATCGCACGCATGTGTCTCACCACCGAACGGAAAAATAAAATTTAACTTAAATTGGGCTTGCGCTATCGACAATTAAGTTGAGATGTCCGAAGTATTTCGTTGATTTGTACGAATGCCTAGCATCCGTGCGATTACGTTTCACTAATCGCACATACAGAGCTGAAGTGCGGATTTCAGCGATGGTGAAATAAATTGTCCTTTGTTTGATGCTCAGGTATCTTTTCATTTTTAAAATAGAATTATTTGAAAAATCAATATGAACAGCTTCCTCTGCAACACCTGCGGCAAACAACACGACGAATTGCCGATGTGCTTTGGCCCTAGTGCTCCAGACCTTTGGTTCTCTATACCTGAGGCCGAGCGGGAAGATCGAAGTGAGCTTTCATCAGATCAATGCGTTATCGATGACAAACACTTCTTTGTCCTTGGTCGCATCCTAATCCCCGTAATCGATGGACCTAGTCCATTTATTTGGTTGGCTTGGGTTTCATTGAGTGAAACAAATTTCCTTCGCACATGTGAGCTTTGGGAAAGTGAAGGTAGAGAAAGCGAGCCGCCATATTTCGGCTGGTTGCAAAGCGCGCTGCCATATGAGCCAACTACACTGAGTCTCAAAACACAGCTTCACACTATGCCCTTGGGTGAGCGACCCAGTATCGTGCTGGAGAGAACCAATCATCCTTTATCTTTAGAGCAAGACCTTGGCATAACAATGGCTCGTGTTCAGGAAATTGTTGAGGCTGCGCTACATGGCTAGGATGACACGCATCGTACCCACTCAGCATAGGGCTAAATGGGTTCGTAATCGCAAATTGCTGAACTGCTCAATCGGGACTGACACACAAAGTGCGAGCCAATTTAACGCTTTGGTAAATTAAATTATGAAACTCAAAACACCACACATCAAACTGGGAATTTCAATTGCTGAAGGGATCGAAATCCTTCAATCAATAGCCACGCAAATTGAAAAGCACGAAGAGGACGCAGAGGACTTCTATAAGGTAATCGGCGAAAATTTTGAGTGCGGTTTTTACGCTAAGGATGGTGTTATTCATTCGTCGTGGTATGACGATCAATTAGGGCGGAACTCAGAAGTTGGTATTAATGAGAAACTTATGCTTTATCTGTCCAGATACGGTGCAATAGATAACTGGGAACAAGGCATTAACAATGGCTGGATACAGTTCTTTAACAATGAAAAAGCCAAGATCGGAATGGCCTATGGGCTGCACAAAGATGTTCTGCGATTTAATCATTTTGGGTGAACACATTACATTACATTTTATGATGGCACGCGACAATGCCCAACTCTAATTTTGAACTGGCGCATGTGCCTTTTTTTGTCTCGACGTAAGAACAGATTCCCCGATCAATGTTGGGCTTCGCAAGCTCAGCTCCAACCTACAAAATTTCCTTAACAACGCGAATCGGGATTTTTCTGAAAATCACGATTCACATTCGTTTAGTCGAGTTTCAATCAACGAAGCAAATCCTTGGGCACGTGCTCGCCGTGCCCAAGAAACCAACGCTATTTACTCAACAACACAGGCTCACCAAATCCCAATTCCTTCATACGTGGCAATTGAGTTTTTGCATCACCGACGACCAACCAGATCATCTTGTTTGGATCGAGGTATTTTTGTGATAGCGCTTTGATCTGCTCGACGATCATGGTCTTGACGATTTGTTCGCGCTCTTTCACATAGTTGGGTGTCCAACCGTATTTGCTAATGTTGTCTAACATGCCGAGTTTGGCTGAAGACGTTTCAAAAGCGCGGGCATTGCTCTTGATTAGGAAGCTCTTCGTCGTTTGCAAATCCGCATCTGAGTAGCTCACTGCGTAGTCTTGCAGAATTTGTTTGATCAGTTGCGTTGATTCCAGCGTGACGTTGGTACGAACACTGCTGCTAATGCCGAATTCACCGATGCTCTTGCTGCCGCTAAAGCCCGAACGAATGCCGTAGGTGTAGCCTTTGCCTTCACGCAGCTCTTGAGTGAGACGCGAGGCGAAGCCGCCGCCACCTAAGATGTAGTTCATCACATTGGCTGGGTAATAATCTTTATCGGTTGCCGCTAGTGCTGGATAGCCAATTTGCAAAACGGATTGTTTAGCATCTGGGATATCGACAAAAAACACTTTGCCTTGCGTTTGCATAACATCTGCGCTTGCGATATTCGCAGCTGGTAATTCGACTTTTTTCGCTTGCCATGTCTTTGCCAATGACGCTAATGAATTTTGAATCGTGGCCTTAGGTAAAGCACCGACGATGTGCATACGCGTGATCGATGGTGACAGGTTTTTTTGATAGTAGGCTTTTAAGTCATCGATCGTAATCGCCTTGACTGTCTCTTCCGATCCCAAGATATTCCGTGAGCGAATATTCTTGTCGCCGTAGATCAGCTTGTTGTAAGCGTTGGCGGCTACCACATTTGGATTCGCTTCTTGTTGGCGAATCTGGCTCAACATATTTTGCTTTAACAAGGCGAACTCTTTTTCATCCCAGCGTGGTTCTAACAAGATTTCTTCCACCAAGGCCAAAGTCGCTTGATAGTTACGTGCCAAAGTATTGACTGTGATGCGGATATCTTCGGTACGTGCAGTGACCACGATGGAAGCGCCGAGTTGCTGTATCGCTTCTTCCAATTCTTGCGGTGTTTTCTTGGCGGTACCTTGCGTCATCATGCGCGCCATCAGATTGGCAACGCCGACTTTATTGATGTTTTCTAACAGCAAGCCACCATCGATTTGCATTTCAAATTGGACTAACGGTACTTCATCATTTTGTATGCCGTACACGCGCAGACCATTGTTCAGTTTGCCTTCCCATACTTTTGGGGTTTTGACTTCCGCTGCGGCACCGTAGGCTGGCTCTTGATCACGTTTGATCTTGGATGGTGTTTTGATGTAAGTCGCGTTGATATTTGGATCGACTGCCGCTTCAGCGCCTTGTACGATCTTTTCTTCAGCGACTTCGGCCTTGCTTGATCCACTCAAGGCGAGATTGACTTTGCCTTTTGGTACAAAGCTAGTGGCAACAAAGTTTTTGCCCTTGATGTATTTGTCATAGACACGCATGACATCGGCTGGCGTGACCGCCAAAATGTTTTTGATGTCTTGTTCAACGAAACCTGGATTGCCGGTCAAATAATTGTATTCAGCCAATTGCGCAGATTTGCCAAGTACGCTGGAGAGCGAGTTATAAAACTGTGTTTCTTGCCCAGCTTTGATGCGATTCAAATCTTTTTCTGAGATACCATCTTTTTCGAATTTCGCGAATGCTTCGCTAACTGCACTGGCGACTTCGTCTAAAGATTTACCATCAAAGGCGCGCACATTGAGCATGAATTGACCGGCTAATTCCGAAGTGCGATTGCCTATGCTGACGTTGGAGGTCAGTTTTTTATCTTCGACTAAGACTTGATAAAACGGTGCTTTTTTGCCGCGCGACAGATATTGACTCAGTACATCTAAGGCATAAGAGTCCGCATGAAATTGTTCGACGGCAGGCCACACCATGGTCAGGGCTGGTACGCGTGCAAAATTATCTTCGTGGTAGAGCTTGACGGTCTCTTTCACCACACCTGCACGTTTAGGCAGCGCCTTAACTTCTTCGCCGCGCTTAATCTCTGCGAAGTATTTCTCTACCCATTTCTTTGCTTGTACTGGATCGAAATCACCCGCGATCACTAAGGTCACGTTATTCGGCACATACCAGCGACGGAAAAATTCTTTGACGTCATCGACAGTCGCATTTTGCAAGTCTTCGAGTGAACCGATGACTTGCCAGTTGTACGGATGATCGGCTGGATACAAGGCTTTATCAATCACATAGGAATTGTGGCCATAAGGATTGTTGTCGACGCTTTGGCGTTTTTCATTCTTGACGACTTGCTTCTCTTTCGCCAGCACTTGATCGGTGACGGTATTGATAAACCAACCTAGCTTGTCGGCCTCTGCCCAGATCATTTTTTCTAAAGCGTCTTTTGGTACGGTCTGCAAATAATTAGTGCGATCTTGCGAAGTCGATCCGTTCGCGCCTGAGCCACCAATGCGTGCTGACATTTTATCCAAGCCGCCTTTGCCCAGATTTTCTGATTCTAAAAACAGCAGATGTTCAAACAAATGCGCAAACCCAGTGCGACCCGCTTTTTCGCGTGCCGAGCCCACATGCGCGGTCAGATTCACCGCTACCACAGGATCAGAGCGATCCACATGCAAGATCACTTCTAAGCCATTAGCCAATGTGAACTTTTGGAAGTCCACTTTAAGACTAGCCTTGGCTGGCTTAGCTGCCTGCGTTGAGGTGGCAGCAACTGTTGTGGCTAACACTGGCGATGCCGCAAGCGTACTGAACGCCGCTGCGATGAGTAGGGACATGCTGGTAGGTTTCATGAATTGGATTCTCAAATGGGTTGAACTGGGCAGGTTTGTTTGGGACTCGAAAGGAATTTTAGGCAAGTTAGTGCGCGCTTAGTTCCCACGATCTTACATTTTCGTTCGCGACTACAGCGTTTGCACGCGCTATCTTAATGCCTAAGTGTCAAGTAATGAAGGGCTTACGAGAAAGAACTAAGTTTAAAAACCTATTGCAGTGTCCGAGAATATTTGACCGCTTCAGTCTATCGAAGGTGTACCACCTGGTGTGACAGCATGGCGAGCAGATTGATTGGCGATCTATTTCTCAAAGATGGATCGCCATCAGCGCTTTAAGCAGCAGCTAAGGCAGCACGCGCACGTTCATAATTACCCATACGTTCGATTTGCTCAGCACAGACTGGCAAACGACTGACCACGGACGCATGTTCTTCGACATCAGCGCGTTTGACGCGTGCAGCTAAAGGCACAGGTAGCACACGACGAATGTAGTCGTCGTAGCTTTCGCCCATACGGCCCGTGAGTGTTTCCACCGCCAAAATAATCTCTTCAGAAAAACCTTCGGCGCGCAATTCGTCTGGCGTCATACCGCCATCTTCAATCACATCATGCAAGATAGCAGTCTGACGTTCGTCGTCCGCCTGCAAGCGCATCATCACGCGCAAAGGGTGCAAGATTTCTGGATCACCATCTTCACCGATGCGTCCAGCGTGAGCGCGCGTGGCGACTTGGATGGCTTTTTCTATTGTTGACATGGTCGTTGTTCCTAACTTCTTTCCTAAATTCGTTCCTAAATTCTTCTTTAAAAAGTCTAAGCTACAAATCAAGCGGTGGCATCATACAAACATGACCAGCACCGTAAATAGTGCCACCATTGCCCCACAACTGTTTGGCGAATACGATCCGATTAAATAAACTGGACTTTGCTGTATTTGGACACGGAACGCTGCTTAGGTCTTAGTCCAGACTAGCGATAAAACGGCTCAACCACGCCTTTAACTTTAATCATCATTGGCATGCCTTTACGATCTAAAGTCTTACCCGCTGGCACGGTAATCCAGCCTTCGCTGATGCAGTATTCTTCCACGCCCAAACGCTCTTTGCCGTTGAGCATAATCCCGACTTCATGATCAAAAATTTCAGCCACATAGTATTTGTTACGTGGGTCTACAGAGAGACGATCTGGGAATGCTGGTTTGCTGGTATCTGTCATGATGATGGACTTCTAAAAAAGTTAACAATTGGCGTCGGCGATGCCCGAATAAGACTAGCCTGCCGCGAAGTGCGCTAGTTTAGCCGTTTTTCAACGAGATATACAGCGAAGATCAGACCAAAATAAGGGCTATCGCACGAGGCAATTGTGAATCAAGCGAATGAAAAAAAGCGAACCGCAGAGGCGCAGAGTGTGCAGAGAAAGGCAAAAACCTAGTTTTTCTCTGCGCTCTCTGCGCCTCTGCGGCGAGGTTTTGTTGGGGCATTCTTGTTTTTTCAAGGACTGCTCTTGTAAGTTTCTTCAGGCGATTGCCCTAAGGCCAAAATCAAACGCGCAAGGCCAATAAGCGTTGATGCACATCATCCTCACGATCAATCTTGCGCTGCTGCTTGGCGCTCAGGTAGTGCTCGGTGAACACATCGAGATAGGCTTCCATGGTTTGCGCTGCCAGCGTCTCACCTGCCAAAGCCAGACACAGCGCCGCCACTTCCGACGTACACAAATGATCATCGCGACGCGAACGACGCAAGCGATAGCGCGAGAGTTGTTCCGGTGTCAGACTCAAGACCGGAAAGGTATTCAGATAAGGACTCTTCTTAAAAATCTTACGCGCTTCAGGCCAAGTCGCATCGAGCAAGACAAACAAGGGCTTTTTCTCTACCGTACTTTCGCCAACATTGCGTGAAGGCAAGAGCTGCGAAACCACCCGCTCAGCCGGGACAAACTCACCAGGAAACACCACATAAGGCTGCCATTGCGGATCAGCCAAGAGTGCCAACAAAGCTGGCTCCACGGTCGTTCGCGCCCAGCCAAACGCCCAGGTCTGCGGAATCACATCCGCGATCAACCAACCCGTATTACTAGGCTTTAAAGTCTCATGCTCCGCCATCAACAAACACACCCCAGCCTGCGTCGGCACCACACTGCGCAAATCGCACAGGCAATGACTCAAAATCAAACGGCAACCAGCACAACGCTCACCACTAGGACCACCACGCGCCAAAAATGGTCGAGTGCTACGCTCTAAACGTGCAGAACGAAGACGAGAAACGGCATGCGGGGGAAAGGTCTGACTCATGATAATCATCTGGGCGGCAAAGACAAGCTGGCGATCAGCTTGGGAAGTTCGGCATTGTAGTGCAAATGGTGGCTGACGTCAGGTTGGTGATGTGGCTTGGTTTTAGTGCTTGGCATGACTGCGAGGCATGAGTGTGTGACATTTTCTGTAGCGCCAGCATCGCTAGACTCACATAAGCACGAATTTGTCGTCACTCCTGCGCAGGCAGGAGTCTAGTGGCGTTGGTTGATCAACAACTAGTGTGTGATGTGGATTAAAATGCAGAATAGCTTTTTTGTACAAATAGCACCGAAGGGAAATGGGATCGACGCCTCCCCCAAGTCCCTAAATTAGACGTAAGCACAAACATATGAACAAACAGGCACCGCCGGAGATCATCGATGAATGGTCGACATATCAAACACTGAGAGACGCTGGCTTAAAAAAGCAAGCTAATGTTGCACTACTTCTCGTCATTGAAAAGATCAAAAAAAATCCGTCGGAATCAATTCGCGAATTCCTTTTATCTTTATGTGAAACTGCCTTTGGTAAAGATGCCCGGAACAAAATTCAGCATCCCTTGTTCATCAGTTGCATACTCCCAATTCTATTGGAAGGTCTAAAACAAAAGTCGCCTCAAGAGATTTTATACATCGTGAAATTCCGTTCACATGGCTTTTCGAAGGAAATCTACAATTCGATTGGTGATCTCAGCAGCAATGAGCTACTAAAGATGGCACTTGACTCTGATCCGCTTCATATTGGCATCATTAACCAATTGGCCTGCAATTACGTAGATGATCTATATTTTGGTGCGCATCATTTACCCGATGCGTTGATAATTGAGTTAGAACACGCAAAAAAGATCCTACGGGAAAGTGCTGAATTTATCATTAAGAACAGACCCCTCATTCATGAGGACCTAGTCGAGGAACACAGATATTATTCGGCACTTTACCAAGATTATGCGGACTGGGAAATCGAAGGCAATGGTGAAACTTTTTCGGACTGGTGTACTTCAAAAGGACGAAGCTATCATTGGGTCACTCGCGTCTACTATGAAAGTTAAGATAGCACTGGACCAAACATGCCGAGGCAAATGCGTTTTTTCTTTTTTGTTTTCGTCAAAAGTGACCACTTCAGTTTTTTCACCTCAAAACAAATAAAGCAACAGGAATTTGCCAGGTTCAACTCTTGTTGCGTGGCGCGCAATGCGCTATTATCAGCCTATGATTACATCGTTCCGTCATAAGGGTCTACGAAAATACTATGAGTCGGGTAGTTTGAGCGGCATTCAGCCGACGCATGCCAAAAGACTGAAAATGCAATTGATTGCACTAGATACTGCGCAAACTATTGAGGATATGGATATCCCCGGTTTTCGACTTCATGCTTTAAAGGGAACGAACCAAGGTCGTTGGTCAATTTGGGTCAATGGCAACTGGCGCATTACATTTGAGTTTGAACATGGTAACGCGCATATTTTAGATTATGAGGATTATCATTAATGGCTATGCACAACCCTCCGCATCCTGGTGCATTTATCCAAAGTGTTTATCTCGAACCTAACGAGATTAGTGGTCGGGAACTTGCCGATCGACTTGGCGTTGCAGCGTCCACACTGAATCGAATCTTAAACGAAGCCAGTGGTATCAGTCCTGAAATGGCTCTTCGCCTCTCTAAAGTATTAGGACGCTCGCCTGAAAGTTGGTTATTGATGCAAGACCATTACGATTTATGGCAAGCAAAACAAAAAGTCGATTTGAAACAGATTCACAAAATTGAATTCAAATATGCTTAGCTGCGCCATCGACTCAGATGCCTCACGCCTACCACTCTTGCACATGGTAGAGTGCAATCTATAGCGCCCTACGTCCCTATTTAAGAATTAGACCTTAGATGGGACAGCTGGACGATGGCAATAAAACAGCAAACACAATCGCATCAAAACCATCCAAACCAAAACACCTTCCACAATAAAAAACACCCGCAATCAGCAAACCCAATTGCGGGTATTTTTCAACCAATTCACCAAATCCACGCCGAAACAATCAGCACGAGTTCATCAATTATTTAGCAAACTTCGCGTAATAAGCAACCACCGCTGGATGCTCGCCAATACGCTTAGCATGTGCGTTCAACGCTGGCGCAACTTGCTCTACCAAATCGGTTGGCACGTGATCCAAGCGTCCTGAATTCAAAGTGCGCACATCGATGAATACTTTCAAATCGGCGACAGTCAAACGATTGTCGGCAAAGTATTCACCGCCATGTGCCAACAATTGTTTTTCTAACCAACGCAAATAAACAGGAATAGAACCATTGACCAAGGCGAGACGCGCAGCTTTTTGCTCTTCGCCTGCCATGCGATATGTTGGTCCCATTTTCACGCCAGCTTCTTCAACGACATACATGACTTCATCGCACAACAAAGCTTGATACGCATCGCTTGGATACAGACCAGCGAGTTGACCGGCGTAACGCAACATGGAGTCGCACTGGGTGACTTGAACACCGTCGACTTCTAATGTCGGCACTTGACCAAACGGCGTGTTTTTACGAACTTCGCCAAATTCTGGGTAGGAAAAACGATGATCATCAAATTCGATGTTGCCGATGTCTAAAGCCAATCGTACTGGTTCTGCACGTCCACCGTGAATATCGAAATAGGTAACTTTGAGTTGTGGCATGATGGTTTCCTGAAGTAATGGAAGGAGAAAAATGGAGCCTTTACTTGCGCCCCAATGTTTTTTCAAAAAGGCGGGAAAGATCATATCACGCATCAATTTTTTGTTCATGGACTGGTCTATTTTTAGTCCAACAAAACAAAAAAGCCGCGTGTAATTTGCCACGCGGCACAGACGCACTAAAGTCGTCTTTAAGCTAATCAGTATTCATACTACCGAGTCATGTACTGCTCATTGCCGATAATGCCCATGGATTTGACGCCGCGACTTTGCGCAGAGGCCAACACTGCGGCAACCTCCTTATAGGCGACTAAACGATGTGCGAGCAATTGCACTTCGGGTTGTTTGCGCATCTCGGCTAAAATCGAAAATCGGCGATCTAGTTGAGATTTCTCCAGCACCTCTCCATTCCAACTCAAAGTACCATCAAAGTCCACATCGACTCGCACGACATCAGGCTTTGCGCAATTAGCTTTGCAGGCGGTGGGCAAATTCAAATTCACTGCGTTTTGTGACAGAGGTAAAGTCGTAATGAACATAATGATCAAGACCAGCATGACGTCTATCATCGGTGTCATATTGAGTTCTGTCATTGGCACCGATCTATCTTGATCGGCATGGGCGTTGGTGGGAGGCTTGCTATGTTCCATGACAATATCCTTTCGACTGGCTCATTTAAAAAAACTGGCGAAGTACAAGGTAGGACTGGATACAGCGTTGGTGCTGAAATGATCTGGTAGGAGTAATAGATCAATAAAACAAAAGAAGAAAAAGCGAGTCTGTTTAAAAATACTATGGACGATGCGAGGCGAGATTTCAAGGAAAATTTTTCGAATGAAGGAAATTTTTTCAATCGAATCTAGCGTGACATTCCCTCTCCCGCGAGCGGGAGAGGGTTAGGGTGAGGGTGGTTCAGAAATGGCTTTGTCGTTTTAACGATAGGTAGCCGCTAGATACCATTTCTCAAGTTTTCAATACTCTTCATCGAGTCTGAAACGCCCTCATCCCCTGCCCTTCTCCCGCTTGCGGGAGAAGGGAGTATTCATCCAAACTTACTCGGAGACACATTCCACTTAGCGGTGCGACTTTACGCCAATAAATCCCGCATATCATCCGCGTGTTCCTCTTCCATCGCCATGATGCCGACCAGCATGTGGCGTGTGGTCGGATCGGTCTCGCCTATTTGCTCAATCATTTGACGATACGATTCAATCGCGACCCGTTCGGCGATCAGATTGGCTTTGATCATGGATTGAATATCGTCGGTATCGTCATATTCAACATGGCTGCGTTCTACCAAGGTCGCGGGGTTGAAATCCGGTTGACCGTTGAGCTGCACGATACGTTCGGCTAGCAAATCGGCATGTGCTTGTTCTTCGACCGCATGTTGCAAGAATTCTGCTTTGATAGGGCCGTTTTGTAATCCTCTAGCGGTGTAATAGTGCCGCTTGTAACGTAATACGCAGACTAACTCAGTTGCCAATGCCGCATTGAGCATCGCGATGACTTGTGTGCGGTCGCCTTGATAGCCTGCGGTCACAGCACCATCATCATAATTTTTAGCAGCGGCGCGAATGGCGTTGGTATCAATACCGGCATGGGGGATTGGTTTAATGTCGTGCATGTTGTTCTTTCAAATTAAAAAGGGGAACTATCTGTTGTTGCTTCACGGTTTCGTATGCGTCTTGACCCACTCGACATAGGAATCCATCCACGATTGAATAAATTTTTCTGAGCCAGGATTGACCTTGCCGTCGGCATCAAAGAAACCTTCGATCGCGTGGATAAAGGCCTCAGGTTGTCCCATGGTCGGTACATCGAGATTCGCTAAAATATTTCGTAGATGCTGCTGTGCTACAGCAGTACCAATCGCGCCTATCGAGACGCCAAGTACCCCGGCAGGCTTGCCCGCCCAAGCGCTCTGCCCATAAGGTCGAGAGGCGTGATCGATCGCATTTTTTAATACACCAGGAATCGAACGGTTGTATTCTGGCGTGACGAATAACAAGCCTTGCGAATGCGCAATTTCAGACTTTAATCGTTTCACTGCCGCGCATTGATGTGCATCATCATCTTGGTTATACAGAGGAAGATCGCCAATTTCGACTTGCGTAAAGGCAAATTCTGGCGGTGCCATGGCGGCCATTGCCGTGGCTAGCTTTCTATTCAGTGAATCACTGCGAAGACTACCAACGATGACCGCGATTTGGTATTGTTTCATGAGAGTTCCCTAAGCAATTGAACTGAGGAGTGTGATTCTGTGCGAGCTTATTTCTCGCTCTTTGCAGGCTCTATGCTCTGGCTGTTTTGGTGATCAACGCCGGCATCCACCATCTCCGGCGCAACTTCAATCCGCGTGATGCCAGAGCTCACCGAAATCGGATCGCTGGACGGAAAACTCATTTCGAGCGCATCGTCGAGCAAACTTTCTTTGATATTCTCTTTATCCGATGCAAGTGCCAGTTCGATGCGTGAACCGATTTTTAATTTCGAAATGTCGGTCGCGTAATCACAGGCTAGTTCTCTGGTCGCAAAGGTGCCTAAGGGTGACTGAATACCTGTTTCATTGACTTCCCACTGGGTATCGGCAAGCTGTCTCACCTGGATGATGATTCCGGTTTTTTGATCGATTTCCATTTGAGACTCCCGTAAGGTGTAAGTGCAGAAATCGCAGCATGCGCTTGGAATGGCATTTCGTTTGTGCGCCAACGTACCAAACAGGTAACGAAAAAAGTCTCCAATTCATTTTTGAAATAGAAAATGCCTTGTTGTTTGCAAGCCTAACTACGGCAAAATGTTGCTTGTGGCAAATGAATGAATGATGGATGCTTTGCAGCAACATCTTTGCCACTCGCACGTTAAGACCTTTGCTTATGCATACCGACACGATGGTCTTGCGCTTTCATTTCTAGCCTGTTTCCTGACCAGCCTGCGTTTATGAAAAATATTGCCCAACTTTTCCGCTTAAAAAAAACCTCAATAGCACTGGCAGCCTTGCTATGCATCTCGCCAGCAAGTTGGGCACAACATGGCGAACAGTCTTTCGCCCAGATGGTCAATCGATTTGCTTTGGTGCCTGCAACCACCGCAGACTCGGAGATGCAAATAAAGACCAGTGCTGCGATCAATTTCATTAAGAAGACCGACTTACCACAGGCTAGTCTGGCGGCGAATGAAGCATTGCAGCTTGCGCCGGGTAATTCTTATCTGCATTTTTTAAATGGCTTCATCTATCACTTGCAGGCGCGACAAGGCGACACGCAAAAGAATGAAATGGCGATGGAAGGCTATCAACAGGCCTTGCGCATCGATCCCGGCAATTGGATCGCACAAGAGTTTTTGGGATTGGCGTACTTAGATCACAAAAAATTTGACGATGCTAAAGCACAGTTCTCTGAAGTCTTATTAATGACACCGGATAGCACCGTATCGATTTACGGCTTGATGGTCACCTCATATTTAACTGGCGATGCGGTAACAGCCTGTGCCATGGCCGATCAATTTAAACAGACCTCGACTGAGCCGCATCAGGCCTTTCAACGCTCTAGTATCGCTGTCTATGCCTCCTGTGGTGACTTTGAAAAAGCCGAAGTCATGCGGCAGGCTTTTGTCACCCTAAGCGGCGATAAAGCCGATGCTGCGCGTCTAGAAAAACGCTTAGCCCAATGGAAGGATTTTTATCGTCGCCAAGTGCAAAGTGCCAGCCTTTCGCAGTCAAATAATGCCGGCGGCATGATGCAAACCCGGTACGTGCCCGAGCCAAATCCACAGTCCTTCAAAGTTCCAAATATCAAACTACCGGTGATTGACAACCCCGCCCCCAAAAGCGCGCCGACAGCAGTGAATGTGGCTGCTGAAAGTGCGAGCACCAAAGCCGTTGTTGCGACTGAGACAGCTGTGACTGTGCAAGCAACAAGTAGTGAAAGCACTAGCGAAAGTGGTCCGCGCATGGTCTTGGTCGATGTGGTACTGGTTTCTACCCAAGAGTTGGTCACGACCTCAAAAGGCATTAATTTACTCAATGCCCTAACCTTGCAACTTGGTTCGGCGGCGGGTAATGTCGCTGCGTACTCGCGCGTCATTGGATCTAATAGTGCGAATAATGCGGCCGCCAATGTCAGTACTGCCATTACTCGCGCAGTGACGGTGCCAGCTCTGGCCTATTCTTTGAATATTGCGAATGCGAATAGCTCGGTGAACGAAGTCTTGGCGCGTCCGACTTTGGCCGCTATCGAAGGTCAAGCCTCGGAATTTTTTTCGGGCACCAATTTAAGTGCTGGCGTGGTATCAACCAGCACCCAGGGTGGCACCACCATCGTGCCTTTGGATAAACGCTTCGGCATCAAACTGGGGATCACGCCCGCTTTTCTCAGCAATGGCAAGGTGCAGTTAAAAGTCGAAGCCCAGCGCACCTCCTTGAATCAAACCGCAGACAACCCCAAAGTCGCCTATCAAATCGAAATTGCAGAAATCACAGCGAACGCGAATGTGGTGATGAATCTCGGCGACACCTTGGTCTTGAGTGGTTTAAGTGAGAAATCGAGCTCGAACGTACGCGACGGCGTGCCGGG
>JAYVHZ010000466.1:0-8971 GCA_043770645.1 Undibacterium sp.
TCATCGTCGATGCCTCCCCTCGTCTCTTGCAGATGCTGCCTGAACGCTTATCGGATGCCGTCGCCAAAGAGCTACGCAGCATGGCGATTGAAATTCATACGAATGAAAGAGTGGTCGAGGTCAGCAAAGAAGGCGTGGCGATGGCGAGCGGCAAATTTATTCCTAGCGGGATTGTGGTGTGGGCAGCAGGCATCAAAGCACCCGACTTTTTACACCAGCTCGATGGCTTGGAAACGAATCGCCTAAATCAATTGGTTGTGAATGCCAATTTACAAACCACGCTTGATCCGGCGATTTTTGCCATCGGCGATTGCTGCGCCTGTCCGCAGGGAGAAGGTTTGCCCAACGTGCCGCCACGCGCGCAGTCTGCGCATCAACAAGCCTCTTGTTTGGCTGACTCTTTATGCCGCTCACTGGCCGGAAAACCGCTCAACGACTTTGTGTATAAAGATCACGGCTCGCTAGTATCACTCGGCAATTACAGCACCGTAGGGAGCTTGATGGGCGCGATTGCCAGCGGTTCGGTTTTCATCGAAGGCACGCTTGCCAAATGGATGTATTGGTCGCTACACAAACATCATCAAGTAGCGGTTAATGGTTGGTTTCATACTTGGTTATCGACTTGGGCTGAGACCATAGACCGTGTAAGAAATCCGAGGATTAAGTTGCATTGAGTGCGATGCGTGGGCGCCCTGCCCACGCTACTTCAGCGCAAGAATAACATCATTTCTTTGATTTAACTCGCATTGTTATCCAGGTAGCGATTCCTACAAATGCACCAACAAAAAGACTGCGAGGCCAATCAAAAATCTGTGCTTCGGATAATAGCCCCGTGTATAACAAGGTTCCGGCACATCCTCCCACAAATGTGGAAATCGCTCCCCAACTTGGACTTTTCATTTCAGTCATACACCCTCCAAATAAAATAGATTTAGATCAAAGCAATTGATACTAATTGATTATATGGCATTTTCAATGCACAACGGACGATGTTTCATCATGTCGTCGATTTTCACTTTCAATTTTTTGAGAATTTGCTACACCCGATTTCGCTAAGTAGCGTCAAGACATTTTTGCGCTGCCTGGTGGGCGATGCAGTACCGTCGCTCCCTCACCTTCACGTCCTTGAAAAAAACTCGCGGATGCCTGTTCGGCGTAATACATGCGAACGATCTGCATCGCTACTCGCGGCTGCATAGCTTCTCTCATATCGACAATGAGGCGCAACTCGGCATACACGGGTTCACCCGCCTTATTCTTCATCACCGGATAGGGGCGGTAACGTGGTTGCACCAGCCAATTTTCCGCTTGCTCTAGTTGATCTAAGTCTCGCGCATCCGGGCCAATTCGTAGATCTTTGCCGCCGCAAGAATAGATATTCTTAGCAACCAGCTTTTGTGCCGGCAAATGCAAACTGCGCCATTGATCGGCTTTCACATTCTCAGGCTCAAACGGAATCTTCAACTCAGCCGCTAAACCCTTGTGTACCAAAAAGTACCAAGCAGGATGGCTGTGCCAATGTAGTTTTGCGCCTTGCAATTGGTGAAGAAATTGTTCCCCATCGTCGAGCTCACTCAAAATGAGTCGATTGAGAATTTTGTCATGTTGTTGACTTACCCCATTTTGATGTGAGAACAAGCGTCCCTTGTCATCAACTGTAATTTGGTGTGGCTCGATGATAGGCAAATTCCACAACACGGACGCCGCATGTAAATCGAATAAAGTACCGCGCTGCCAGGGCCTATATTCCAGAAGAGCTGGATTATCACCGCCCGCTAACCAAGTTCGACTGATGCGCAACCATTCCTCATCACTTTCTCGTTTTGGCCAAGGCGGACAATTAGCCAACTGCGGCCATAACTGACTATGAACTTGATGCATGCGAAAGCCCATGGTTAGTAAAGACGTGAATGCCTGAAACTCGACCAGACGAATATCCCACGCATTTTTATTGTCTTCGCCATATTCATCATCGCAGATAATGGCGTAATCGACGGTCAGTACATCGGCAGCACTGCCGTGTTGCCATCCTGCAGCCTGCATCACTTGCGCTTGCAGATGCGGGCGCAAGGTTTGACACAAGGATTCCACCCTTTGCATCAACTTATCTTGTAGCGTCTGCGAAGCGACAATCGGCCATTCTGAAAATAAAACTGGCTGCTCAGGCACATAAGTTGTGCCTGCCAATTGGGTCCAAAGTTGATGAATACGCTGTTTCGATTGTGCTCCACCTTGTTGCAACTCGAAGGTCAATGCATGAAAAGGATGCTCAATGTTCGCCATAGGTTTATTGCACAAATCGAGTTGGCGCAAAATGCGCTTCCTCGGTTTCATGAATCAGATGTTGCACGATGGTTTGATAATTTTCTGAGCGTTGGAAAATACCACGTTGTATATCAGCCGATGCGCCTTGCATAAACAGAGCCTGACATTTTTCACGTAGGCCTTTGAGTAAACCTAAGGCTTCGGCAACTGGCGTTAAACGTGCTATCCAATGATCAAAATAGTCAGGCAAATTCACGGGCGTCTCGCTATGCCAATCAATCAAAGTGGCTGCCAAGCCACGTCGCCGCACACGCCATTTATTCTCTTCTAGACAGGCACGCGACAGCGGCTTAGGTAAGCGACCGCGCTGATAATCTTGCACCAGCGTTGCCACTTCACATTGCAGCAATGCCGTAATCAACCAGATGTGCTCTAGTGACGGCGTGGCATCACAGATTCGGACTTCTAAGGTGTGATAACGATGATGCAAGCGCAGATCTTCCCACATCCCATGTTGCGCTTCTAAGGTGCCAACTTTGCGTAGCAATTGTATGTGATCGAAATAAGCTTCTTCGGATTCCCAAATATCAGGTGTTCCCATGCGAGGTAATCGATCCAACATCGAATGTCGCCAACTCTGCATGCCGGTATCGCGACCTTCGTAAAATGGTGAACTCAAAGAAATCGCCAATACCGCCGCCAAACTATTACGCAGTGAATTGAAGATCGCCATCGGCGGAATCCCTTTTGGCAAACCCAAATGCACATGAAAACCATACGAGACCATGCTACGCATCGCATCGGCGTATTCATCCACTAGACGAATGTAATGCTGATGCTTATGCAAATCTTTGTTGATCTCTTGATCCTTCCAATCCGAAAAAGGATGAACACCAGCCGACAGGATCCTTTGCCCTTGTGCTTGCGCTCGTAAACGTATTACTTCGCGCATAGCGGCAATACTGGCAACGATTTGATCGGGCGTTTGGCAAATCGGCGTCTGCAATTCGACCACTGCTTTATGCAGCTCACACGACGAACTACCATCTCGATCAGGAAACTCAGCCTGACCACGCTCAAAATCGTGCGCTGCTAGTTCCAAGCTATCTTGATCGACAATTTGCAATTCTTCTTCCGCGCCTAAAGTAATTGTGTTCATCATGTGCTGCATCCTCATTTCATGTTGATATCGCTAACAAACTCAACTCCTTGGCTAAGCGCTATCAAGCATTGCCCTAGTCAGATTGACAAATATAGATTGATAAACTTAGAACTTGTATTGACAAGATTGTAGTGAGGTGGGCAGGATTTCAATCGCGGCATTAGGAGGCAATACCTGTTTCTATTTATGGTTTTACTTTATAAAATGAAAGTAAAATTGTCGGCTTAGCTATTGCTAATCGAGAGACTATTGGCTTTGAGTCGGCTCTAGTTCAACAGCATAAGAACATGCTATTCAGATAGCGGTTCTTTTGCCCTGGTAATTTGTATTGTTTTGCCCCCCTCACTTTAAGGAATTTGCAGTCACTATCGACGAATGACTCATTAATCCCATTTTTACGATAGCGAATTGCCTGACCATGCCCACACTCTCTCCTTTCTTTGTGAACTATCTGGCTTGTTGGATCAGCTTTTGCATCCTCGCCCTTTGTATCGTCGTCATCGAGCGAAAGCGACTGGTGCTTGAACTACCGGTCTATTTGAAGTTCCTATGCATTCCTTGGAAGTTATGGATTTTTGTGCCAGCATTTCTATTTGTGAGTTTCGCAGGGCCTTACACCAACGACGAGACATGGGACTTTGTGACAGGCTCGGGGATGTCCATCCTCACCTTTGCCACGGCGCCGTGGGCTGTGGGTGTGATTTACCAAGTCGCCATCGGCAAGCGATCTTTAAGGCATTTAGTCGTCGCAATCGCTTTGCTTCTGTTTTCGAGTAGCTGGTTTTATGACGGCTATCTACTTTGGCGTGATCATGCCTACACGCAGCGATGGACGGGCAATTTAGTTCTATCACCGATCATCTATATTGCTGCGGGCTTATTGTGGAATCTTGAGGCGAAGGCTCAGATGAACTTTAATGACCGATTTGATTGGCGCTTTTCCTTCGTTCGCTCTGACTGGCCAACTCGCCCCACTAATACCCAATTTACTCCACTGATTAAGCCTATGATTCCGCTCATTTTTATCGCGATGTTTGTGTTGGTCGCTTTTGTGCGCTGGCGTTTGGGGAATTAAACTTACTTACACTTTTATTCACGAAAACTTCGATTTTCTACCATCTCAGAACGCAAAGTTAGACCGCTGTGCTAAGCTTCTTGACCGTCTCAATTATGGTTTCGAGACCAATTAAGAAAGGAATTCAACATGCCTCCTATTTTGCGAAACGTCCTTGCCGTCATAGTCGGCGCTGTGCTTGGCAGCGTCGTGAATATGGGCTTGATTAGCATCAGTGGATCGATCATCCCGCCACCTGCGGGTGCCGATGTTACGACGATGGAAGGCCTGAAAGCATCACTGCATTTATTCGAGCCTAAGCATTTTATCTTCCCTTTTCTCGCCCATGCAGGCGGCACATTTGTCGGTGCTTTTGTCGCAGCCTTGATTGCGGTGAATTACAAAATGCGATTTGCTTATGGGATTGGCTTTCTATTTTTAGCCGGTGGCGTCACAAATGTTTTTCTTTTGCCAGGGCCGCTCTGGTTTAATGTCGTCGATGTCACTGTCGCGTATCTACCTATGGCTTTTTTTGCTGGCAAATTGGCGACAAGAAAAGCGCCGACTTGATAAGCATGCGAGCATAGCGCCGTAAGAGACTTTTCAATTACGGTGCCGTCTATGAGAGATCGTTCACCAATTTAGCTTGGATTATTTCGTAACAGGTCGCCAATCCATCAATAAATTATCTCGAATAACGGGCGTGTAAACATTCAAAGTCCTCAAATTGCTTTGAGCGATTACCCTAAATCACTACCCGACGGCTGGGACGACAAACCAGTTTTCATTACATAATGCAGACTTCATATCCGATAGACTTTCCATGCGCCCAGCTCTCTCTCCAAGTACGATCGCCCTTCTCACCATTCCACCAATGCTATGGTCAGCTAATGCCATTATTGGTCGACTGATCTATCAAGCCATTCCAGCTACGACCTTAAATTTTTTACGTTGGGCTTTGGCATTCTTGTTTCTATTGCCGCTCGCCTACCCCATCTTTAAATCCGGCAGTGGACTTTGGCGCGACGCGAAGTTCTATTTAATGCTTGGCCTATTGGGCATAGGTTTGTACAACGCCTTGCAATATCTCGCGTTGCAAAGCTCGACACCTATTAATGTGACTTTGGTTGCCTCAGGCATGCCAGTATGGATGCTGCTTGTTGGTGCCACATTTTTTGGCGCGACAATCAATAAAAAACAAATTGCTGGCGCATTGCTTTCGGTTCTCGGTGTCGTGCTTGTGCTCAGCCGAGGTAGCTTGCAACAGCTATTGGCGTTTCAACTAGTCCCTGGTGACTTATTAATGATCGCGGCCACGATCGCTTGGTCTTTTTATAGTTGGCTATTAAACGACAAAACGCGCCAAACCGATATGCGCCAACATTGGGCGTATTTCTTATTGGCACAAATCAGTTACGGCCTGATCTGGTCTGCATTATTTGCCGCCACCGAGTGGGCACTGATTGATTATCACATCAACTGGAGCTGGACTTTAATCGCCGCGATCTGCTTCGTCGCCATTGGCCCCGCCATCATCGCCTTTCGCTGTTGGGGTGCTGGTGTGCAGCGTGCTGGTCCGAACATAGCTGGCTTCTTCGTTAACTTAACCCCTTTATTCACCGCCCTTTTGTCTTCGGCAATATTAGGTGAACTACCGCATTGGTATCACATACTCGCATTTGCATTGATTGTTGCGGGTATTGTGATCTCGTCACACCAACAAAATAAAAGCTCATTACAATCAACTTCGAGTTAAACATTAATCGTACGCGTTTTCATCCCAATAGAAAGAATTGCTATGTCTATCCAACTCAATTCCAAAGCGAATGCCAAGTTAGCTCAAGAAGTCCATATCAACGCACATGAATTCACTACGGACATCGCAATTGCCGAAGGCGGCGAAGATCTTGGCCCCAGCCCACACGACCTATATGATGCAGCACTCGCATCCTGCAAAGCGCTGACCTTGATGTGGTATGCCAAAAAGAAAAACATCAATATCACCCACATCGATACCCGCATCGAGCGTGACGCCTCACAAGAACGACAAGGCATATACAAACTGGCAGCAACGCTTTTGGTGCAAGGCGAATTTAGTGATGAAGAATTTGCACAGATCAGTGCCGTCGCAGAAAAATGCCCGGTACATAAATTAATGGCCAGCGTCACTACAGAAATCACCACGAAAGTCGAGCGTGCATAATGAATGGCAATCCAGCTTTTGATCCATCCAAAGTACTCAAAGCCCACGGCAAAGATCTAGGCGGCGGCTTTGTCGTCAATCGTTTGCTACCCTCTGCAAAAAGACAGGCAGTCGGCCCATTTATTTTCTTCGATCACTTTGGTCCAGTCACCGTTAAGCCGGAAGACAATCACGATGTACGCCCACACCCACACATAGGTTTGGCAACATTAACGTATTTATTCGATGGCGTGATTCTGCACAGAGACAATCTCGGCTACATCCAACGCATAGAACCCGGCGCGATTAATTTGATGATCGCCGGAAGTGGCATCGTCCATTCCGAGCGCAAGCCCGAAGAACAAAAGCATGAGACCTACATCAACCACGGATTGCAGTTGTGGATAGCCGTGCCCGAAGATAAGGAAAAAATCCCTGCTTCGTTTAGCCACACCCCCGCTTCCGCCATACCCGAAATCAGCAATGGCGATGCGACCATACGCGTCTTAGTCGGCAGCGCATTTGGCGCTAGCTCACCCGTATCAACATTATCACCGACGCTCTATCTCGACATTCAATTGCCACCGAATAGTCAATGGCAATTACCGATGCTGGCGGACGAGCAGGCGATTTATCCGATCGACGGTGAAGTCTTCGTCGCCGGCGAAGCATTAGAATCGCATACGATGTTGGTCATCGATCAGGCACAGACCATCAGCAGCGGTGAGCGTCCAACTCGCTTTGTTCTGGTCGGCGGTCAGGCTTTGGGGCGTCGATTTATGTGGTGGAATTTTGTTGCTAGTCATAAGGAAGATATTGATGCGGCGGCTTTGGCTTGGGAGGCTGGTGATAGTGCTTTGGGTATGGGGCAAGTGCTTGGGGAAGTTGAGCGGATTCCTTTGCCTAAGCGGTAGTATTTAAGGACGCTGGCTTTCTAAAGGTGTTCGAGTATCTTTGCATTTTAAAATTAAATAAAGTTAGCATTCAATGACATCTTTTATTAGCATCGGTGCTCAATTAGGAGGACCAGAACCTTGCCTAATTGCAGAGCTGAAAGTTGGCCTTTTTCATGCACTTTCAAAACATTTAACTTCTACACAATGTAAAGAAATAGATGAATACGCTATTGTCCTTCGTGTTGATGGAGCGCTTCATAAGTTTGGCAAAGAAGGTCTTGCGAGAATGCGGCTAGCAAAAACGCAACGCTATATCACGATCGACGTTCAAATTCCTGAAACGGTATGGCATCCATTGAACAAAACCCAGACAAAAATCTACCTCACAAATCAAGTCAGATCTGCTATTTCGATGTGCGTTGCACGACTCATCAAAGAAAAATACGTCGTTGTGGAAGAATGCCTTTGGGCGCAAATTAATGCCGCATTCAATGAATATCTGGCGGATGAAAGTTCTGACAAATGACCAAATTTCGATTGCTTCAAGTTCGCGACTGTCCAGGAATTCTCTGGGCTTTTTTTCAGGAATATATTGATTCTTCAATTGCCTCTTTCGAGGGAGACTTTTCTGAATTGGATCTCGATGAGCTTATTGGTTGTTCAAAAGACGAAACTTATTCTTTGAGACGCCAAACTTTAGAACCGCTAATGGATTTTATTGTGGTTCCCATTAATTATCAAAACGTAAAAGTGCTAAAGAAAATTTTTGCAAAACAGAACGTGCTTGGTACAAATGGATCAATCATTCACATACAAATTGAATCACGCGGCGAGCCACTCCTTATCGCATGCGACAATTTTCATGATGACTGCACAGTGTCTTCGGCTTCTGTACCTGAGGTATTTCTGAAACATCTTAAGGCGCGAGGAATATTGCGGGATTACGCTCCTACGGAACACGTGGTACCCGAACCGACAAATCTGTAGTGCAGTATTGTAGGGCGGGTACAACCCGCGCCGCCAGAATTTTCAAGATGCCGCGATGGTAATTTGCAGCAAGAAACAATATTTGGGAGCATAAATCCTTCAAATAGATTTACGGCGCGGGTTGCACCTGCATCCAAATAACTCACTTCCCAGTAATTTCTCGTTCTTTGCTTGGAATAATTTTTTCCTGTGCTCGTCGTTCACTGGTCGGGTGTGGCCCGACAGCCAATTACCTTTTTTTGCTTCGCCAAAAAAGGTAATCCAAAAAAGGCGACCGTAGACTCGCCCCTGCGGGGGTGCTTACGCTTCGCTTCAGCATAATTTGCGCATCACAAAAAATGGGAAAGTGTTGAAACTCGCTGCGCTCAGACAACAACACTTTCTTATCCATTTTCTGTGAAGCACAAATTACATCGTCTCAAACG
>JAYVHZ010000467.1:0-5197 GCA_043770645.1 Undibacterium sp.
CACCGAATCGCCGCTGCGGTTCGGTGATAAACAGGATGCCGTTGATCTGGCATCCCTAAGTCACGCGAAGTTCCGCACAGACCAATAATGTGGCTCTGCTTATCACGCAGTGCGAACTTATTAGTCAGGCACCAACCAGGATCTCTATCTGGATACAAATGGAGTTCCAATTGATCTTTAACTTCGTACCCTTGCTGTAAAACAGCATCATCTTGAGCGCGGTAACTAGCGGCCAATATCGTGGGGAACACCTCTTCAGTTGTACAACCGATCAATTGCTCTTTTTCCTTAAAACCGCAGCGAGACACCAAGGTTCGATTCACAACCACATAACGCCCTTGTAAATCTTTTACAAAAAACACCAGATCAGGCATGGCATCAAAAAGGGATTCTGTAAAAAACACATCTGCGATACTTTCCGCTAGTTGTTGTTTGCTGGAATTTTCGATCAAACTAAGTTTGGTTCGCATAGAATTTTGTAGCATAGGAGGATAACGTAAGTTGAGACATGCAGTTATTTAACAAAATAACGAAGGTAATTAAACAATCAATTATTTAAAGTTCAATAAATCTTATCCTAAATTTATTGCACTGAATGTATTATTTTCCCCAAATAAACACATTATTCTCAGTATATTTTGTAACTGCTTTGTATAATTTACCGTAGAGTTCAAATATTTTCTAAAAATAAAACAAAAATTCATGAAATATCTTTTAAATATATTTGAAGGATATTGCACTATCTCTCGTAAATTGTTCATATATATTTTTTCAAAAAGAATGCAACATGAATCTCCCAAATGGCGCGGCATTTTTCCAGCTGTAACGACTAAGTTCAAAGAAAACGAAGATCTCGATCAAGCGGCAATGGAGAAACACTTTTGCATTCCAAATCGATGCAGGTGTACACGGCATGGTGACTTGCGGCTACTTGGGTGAAGCTAGCACACTATCTTTCGATGAAAAATTAGAAGTTACACGAATCGCTTTGAGCGTTGCCGACAAACGTACCCCTGTTTTGGCAAATGTCTCTGAAACGCGCACCACGAACGCGCTAGGTTTTGTCGAACAAGCAGCTAAAATGGGCGTGTAGGGTTTCATGGTGATGCCATCGGTATTGTATGCAGCAAATTCACGCAAAGCCAAAGACAATTTACGTGCGATTGCTGACGCGGCGCAATTACCGATGATGGTTTATAACAACCCTGTTACATACAAGGTTGATTTGACACCCGAAGATTTCCAAGACCTATCCGACTGCAAATGGATTACAGCGATTAAGGAATCGACTGACAATATTCGCCGCGTGACTGATTTACGTAACGCAGTCGGCGATCGCTACCAAATTTTTATGGGTGTCGATGACTTGTCTTTTGAGGGCTTGGCAGTTGGGGCTGATGGTTTGTTGGCCGGCTTTGTCGTCGCTTTCTCAAAAGAAACCGTCGCTCTCTTTAATTTAATGCAAGCAAAACGCTATGACGAAGCTTTGGTTCTATATCGCTTGTTCATGCCTTTGATGCACCTCGACGTTTCGACGAAACTAGTTCAAAACTTGAAGCTAGTGGAAACCATGATCGGCGTTGGCAATGAGTTTGTGCCTCGTCCACGTCAACCTTTGGTTGGTGCAGAACGTGAACGGGTAAGTGCTATCGTGCATCAAGCATTAGAGTCTCGTCCTGATGTCAGTGCTTACCTGTAACAATCAGCAGTACAACTTAAGTCAATAGAAAAAAACATCGGATGAAACCGCGAGGTGCCAAGTGACATGAATTATGTTCATTTTCTTGTCTCTTGCGATTTTATCATTCACAACAAAAAAGACGGATCTCAGACTCGTACGACCTCACCAACATCAATGCCAAGCGCAGCCAATAGAAGCGCAAAGCTACCCCACTAGCACTTCAAAACGCTTAAAAGTAAGATGCAACCTAAGCTTTTAATCAATCCTATTTCAGCCGTCTTACCCAACAAAATTGCGCAATGCGATCTTATACCAAGATAAAAACACATTACCTCGTCTAATTTGTATTAATTTCAGACATTAGTACTAAAATCACACGATAATCTCCCTTTGTTCCCATGTACACCGGCAAAAGATGCAGTTTTGTCGCTTTTTTTGTATGAAAAAAAGACTGAAAATCAAAAGAAAATTGAGGAAAATGACCTGAATAACTTATAATCCAATGATAATTATCACAACAATCATTGTATGCAATCAATCAAAGTCTCAGTCCCAACCAAAATGCGTGCAGCTGACATCGCTTATGACGCAATAGAAAGCATGATCGTGACCTTGCAGCTTAAACCTGGAGCCCCCATCGTCGAATCGGAGTTAATTGAGATCACCGGTCTGGGCCGAACACCGTTACGCGAAGCTTTAATGCGGATGTCATCAAATGGTTTAATCATACAATTACCGAGACGCGGTCTGATCGTCAAAGACATCGAGGCGGCTGAACATGTGACCCTGATTGAAACCCGACGTGTCATCGAAAAACTGATCGCCAGCAGCGCCGCACGGCGCGCGACTCCTCAGTTTAGACAAGATATCTTTGCTTGTGGTGAAAAGATGGTTGTGGCTGCGAATAATGGCAAGCTCGATGAGTTCATGGCAGCAGATCAAGCTTTTGATCACGTCGTCCATGAAGCCTGTCGCAATCCTTCCGCTGTTGCTGCGGTCATACCATTAATCATTAAATGCCGTCGCTTCTGGTATGCCTATCAACACGAAGGCGACATGCATGAAGCCGCGCGTTGCCACATGCTATTGGCAAAAGGAATCGCCGATGGCAATGAAGAAGAAGCTGCAAGAGGAGCCGATAATCTAATGGATTACTTAGAGTCTTATACTCGTAAAGTCATCAATGGGTAAAATGAAATAGCAACTCGATAGAGAAAATTTACTTACAGAATAAGAAAAGCTGCCGAGATCAACTTGGGCAGCTTTTTTATTGGAACAATCACATCCGGCTTCTACTTGATATGTTTGATTGCGGAGCTTGGCAAACGCTTGATGTTCTCCAAAGCGCTAGTGAGCAGCCACCGCTTGAAACGTATCATTTTAAAGTTGGTATGCCCACCTTCAGTACGGGTCTTCAGTAAGCTCAACAGTCCTGCCTCGGTCACGCCTAGCAGTTTATGCCCCGGAATTTTTCCATGAAGTTGCAACAACATCTTCAGTTCGTGCTTGGCGATTTTAGGTTCAAGAATACGTTCGAGATCGACAACTGGAATCCAAACGGTATTCTCAATGACATAAAAGCGAATCTGCCTACCATCAAAACTGTAATATTTGCCGTGCCAATGAAACACTGCAGAATGGTACGCTTGGCGCTTTATCCAAGAGAAAACACTTAAGATATCGCGGGGAAACAAGCGCACCCAAATCATACTGGTCAGTAGTAATCCGATGGAACCATACCCCGGATTCAATTTCTCAAACATTTTCCATGCCAGATAGGAAATCCCTACACTGAAAATAATCTTGGCAAAAAAACGTAAGATATGATTTTCTTCCATTTTTTAGATCGCCTTAAAAATCAATTAGTCTTCATCTTCTAAAGCATCTTCCATCATGCCAGTATCAACACTTTTACCTTGTCCCAATAAGACTGGCGGAACATAAGTCGCTAATAAATGTTCACGACTCTGTGGCGTTTCTAAACTGACGCGACCTAAGACACCGCTGCGATAATCGAGTAATAATGTGTGTGCTGCTTTTTCAAAATCCCAATCGCCGCCTTTTAAGCGATAGGCGCGCTTTTTCGCCACTGCTTCAATCACACTGACCGCATCAATACCTTCGGTACTAAAGCCATAGCGTATCGACAAAAATTGTGGGTAACGTTCTAGTAAAATTTCTGCCAAAAATGTCGCAACTTCTTCTTCTATCAAGGCATTGACCCCGATCGCATGACTAGCAGCCAGCATTAAACCATCGGTAGGGTGCTGAATTTTTGGCCACAGCATGCCTGGTGTATCCGTCAAAATCATATTCTTACCGAGATACAAGCGCTGCTGTACTTTGGTCACGGCCGGTTCATCGCCGACATTTGCGACCCTTTTTTTCAACAAGGCGTTCATCAAAGTCGATTTGCCGACGTTGGGTATTCCCATAATCATCATGCGTAAGGGCTTGGTCGGCACGCCGCGATGTGGTGCCATTTCTAAAGCGAAACCAGGAACTTTGGCAACATCGGCAGGCTTTTTACAGCTCATGGCTACAGCTTTAACACCCTTTTGTGCATTATAAAAATCCAACCATGCTTTGGTCGCATGCGGATCAGACAAGTCACTCTTATTTAAAATTTTCAGGCATGGACGTTGACGAAAATTTCGTAACTGTTCTACCATCGGGTTGCAACTAGCTTGCGGAATGCGGGCATCAAGAACTTCGATGACCAAGTCGGTGTTTTCCATGGTTTCGGCCGCTTTTTTGCGCGCCGCATTCATGTGACCAGGGAACCATTGTATAGACATACTATTTCTTCTTTGGCGAAAATAAACTAAAGCACTATTTTACGGACTTGTAGACAAATCCATCGAATTAGTTTGCAGAATTCCGCAAATTTCAGGGTTTTCCGAGAAAAATCAGGTTTTAAACGCACCTGTTCAGTCTATAACTAAAGAAAATAACAAGAGAAAACTCACTTTAGCAAATCGAGGATCAAGTTCTCGACAAACATATTATTTTTGCAAAATCGCAATTTTTTGTTCCACAAAGGCCTGTAACTCAGCACTCAAACCAGATTGTAGTTTCGCTTGCTGATACGCTTCTATCGCTTCAGATGCCTTACCTTCCGCTTGCAATGAGATACCAAAACCCATCCACCAGACACCATTGTGCGTATGCTTCTTTAGTGCCTGTCGATATAGCTGCACGGCATCCCCATGTTGTCCTATTTTTTGTTTCAAGGCAGCCAAAAATGCTAAATAGTCGGGTCTATCTTGCGCCAAATTTTGATTTCTCTGCAAAATTTCGATTGCTTCATTGAGCTTGGCACGCTCGACCAATAGCCGCGCCAAAATCATAGAAAAATTGAGTTGAGATGGCTCGATAACTAGCCCCTGTTTCAATTCACGGATGGCATCTTCATGCCGTTTGTTTTCCAATAGCAGCGAAATCAATAATTGGCGAGCTGGGGTGTGTAAGGAGTCTAACTTCAGCGCATTTTGTAAGGATAAAATGGCTTCGTTT
>JAYVHZ010000468.1:0-14120 GCA_043770645.1 Undibacterium sp.
ACACGCCTAGCTAGCGCAATTTTGTGTAAGTCCTATACTTAAAATGAATGTTAATTTCATTATTTGCATCTGCTACTAAGTAATTTTTTACGCCTTGTTTCAGCATCTATTGCCAGAACTTGTCTTGTGTTCTCTTTCATTCATCGCAAGCGGCACATTTTCGCCTAAAATAGCGCCTTTATTTCAATGATCGTGCAACGCGATCCTCATTGTTTACTATGGAAACTATTGATAAGCAGTTCGCTACGCGTCTCGGCTTGGTTGGCTTGACTCCTTTCGTTTTACTTACCTTGTTATGTTGGATAGTGCACCCCGAGTGGATGCAGTTCTTCGTTGAGGCGCAGTTAGTTTATGGCATTGCGATTTTAGGATTTTTGGGTGGTTTGCATTGGGGCTTGGCGCTGATTGGTAAAGAACGCAGCGCACAAGACGCTAAGCGTGATTTGTTATCTGGCGTGCTGCCAGTGATCATTGCGTGGTTTGCCTTATCGCAAATCACCGTGATCGGATTTTTGATTCAGATGGCGGCGTTTATCTACTCCTATCAATACGATAAACGGATGTATCAACGCTTTGCGATGCCGCCTTGGTTCGTGGAACTGCGTTTCCGCTTAACTGCCGTTGTGGTGACTACGCAAGTGTTTACCTTCCTTGCTGCTAATATTCGTTTGTAATCGTGGAGCCAATCATGACTAAGCAACTCACCGCTGTGCATTACAGCATTACCTCCCATGATTTAGCTGCTCATGTATTTCATGTAACTTTAACGATCACGAATCCTGATCCGAATGGACAAGTCGTGTCATTGCCAGTGTGGATACCTGGCAGTTATATGGTGCGCGAATTTTCGCGCAATATCATTCGCATAAGTGCACAAGCGAATGGTAAAAAAGTCGCGTTAAAAAAATTGAATAAGACCAGTTGGCAGGCCGCAGCTTGCGATGTCGACGCCAATTTGCAGATTAGCTATGAAGTTTATGCTTGGGATTTATCCGTGCGCGCTGCACATTTGGATCAATCGCATGGATTCTTCAATGGTACCAGTGTGTTCTTGCAGGTCCATGGACAAGAGCAAGTCGCGCATGTGGTTGATATTCAAAAACCTATTGATGCCGCAGCCAAGACTTGGCGTGTCGCGACTTCTTTACCTGAATTAAAAGCCAAGCGCTACGGCTTCGGCACTTATATTGCACGTGATTATGATGACTTGATGGATCATCCGGTTGAGATGGGTGATTTTGCCTTGGTCAGTTTTAAAGTACATGGTGTGCCGCATGATTTTGTTGTTACTGGCAAAGTGCCGAACATCGACCTCGCTAGGATCGCCAAAGATGTACAAAAAATCTGCGAAACCGAGATCGCATTTTTTGAACCGAGAACGAAGCAAGCACCAATGGATCGTTATGTGTTTATGACGATGGCGGTCGGTGAAGGATACGGTGGTTTAGAGCATCGCGCATCAACCGCCTTGATTTGCAATCGTGCTGATTTACCTACGAAGAATGATGCGAGTTTTAGCGAGGGCTATCGTGGATTTTTAGCCTTGTGCAGTCATGAATATTTCCATACTTGGAATGTCAAACGCATTAAGCCAGCGGTGTTCGCTAGCTACGATTTGAGCCAAGAAAATTACACCAGTTTGCTGTGGTTGTTTGAAGGTTTCACCAGTTATTACGACGATCTGTTTTTGCGTCGCTGCGGTTTGATTGATGAAGCGGCTTATTTAAGATTAATCGAAAAAACGATCAATGCCGTGCAACGTGGATCAGGACGTAAAAAGCAAAGCGTTGCCGATTCGAGTTTTGACGCTTGGACTAAATATTATCGTCAGGATGAAAATTCGCCGAATGCGATTGTCAGTTATTACGCTAAGGGTTCCTTAGTCGCATTGGGTTTAGATTTGACCATACGTCATGAAACCGAAGGTAAGAAATCACTAGATGATGTGATGCGCGCGCTGTGGAAAAAATACGGTAAAGATTTTTACGAGAAAGCGAAGTCTGGTAAGCAACAAGGTCTCGGTGAAGATGAATTTGAAAGCTTAGTCGAACAAGTCACAGGCGTGAAGATTAAGCGCTTTATCGACAAGTACATTAAAGGCACAGAAGATGTGCCGCTGGCGAAGTTGTATGCGGACTTTGCCGTGGATGTGAAAGATCAATCGGCTGCAAAAAAAGCCTCTTTGAATGTGCGCTTAAGTAAGAGCGGTGCGGATTGCAAGTTGGCGCACGTGTACGAAAATGGCGCCGCGCATCGTGCAGGCTTATCTGCGGGTGATGTGTTGGTCGCGTTTAATGGTTTGCGTGTTACTGCTGCGGATGCAGGCAATGGTTTAGCCAATTTGCTCGCTGCTTATAGTGTAGGTGAAACGGTGCAAGTGCATGCTTTCCGACGTGATGAATTGCTGATGGTGAATGTGAAATTACAGGCCGACGATGCGCCGACCTTGACGATCGCATTGGCGGCGAATCAGAAATTGGCTGGGGCTAAAAAGCGTCCGTCAATTTAGATTGTCAGGTAAATTTATCCATAGCTACCAAGAGAACATATGCCGCATTCAGACGAAGAATTAGAGCAATTTTTTGGTGCATACTTTCACCAAGATTGGGTGCTAGACGATTCAACATGGAAAGGCGTTGCTTCGCATTATGCAAAAGATTCTGGAGCATTATTAACAGGGCTTGTAGCAGAAAAAGTACAAAGATTTTCGCGCTTGGTTATCTTAGATAATGAGCTATATGAGATTCTACAGAGTCTTGGTTGTTATTATTGGCCAGGCTCGCCTGCTGGTTATCGCTCTTGGCTCAAAGAGTTGTCAGCGTATTTGTTTGAATTGTCTGAGAACAGGTCTTTAAAGACCGACGGCGTAATGCCACAGCATTAACTGCAACGTTAACAACAAAATTTCCTTTTCTTAATTGTGGATAAAGGGATTTTGTTTATGTACTTAACGCCAACCAAACATCATTTGTTCCGCTAGCGTCTTTTTTGCAGTTGGCAGCAAATCGACCGCACCTAAACCTAAGCCAAACAAACCTTGCATGAAACTGCCATCCTGACTACTGGCAAATATTTTTGCCATGGTGTCGGTGAGTTTGATCGTGGTTTGCCTGTCTGTTTTGCGTTGATGTAAAAATGTCTGTAAAGCCTGCGAAGAGAAATCGCGACTCAGACATTGCGCCAGACAAAATGCATCTCGCAATCCTAGATTTAAACCTTGTCCAGCCACTGGGTGTAAAGTCTGTGCGGCATTGCCTATGCGTACGGTGCGTTGTCCTACGTGCGCTTGGGCGTTCAGACCTAGGGCATATGACACGCGCTTGCTGATCGTGATAAATCGTCCCAGACGTTCGCCGAAGGCTTGCTGCAGTTCGATTAAGAATGCAACATCATCCAAGGCCAACATCGCTGGCACCGCTTCTGGTCGCATACACCACACCAAGGAGTAGCCATCATCTTGCGGTAGCAGTGCAATCGGCCCTTGATCGGTAAACCGTTCGAAAGCGCGATTCCCAATTGGTCTATCTACCAACACCTGGGCGATCAGAGCGGTCTGCTGATAATCGTGATGCTGCTGTCTTTGCTCTTGATCCGTAAACGTACCGCCTTCAGCTTGGATCACAAAGTCTGCTTTATGCTCGCTGCCATCTTGCAAATGTACGGTGACGAATTGTTCGCCATCATTGATGGCGATAACTTGTACAGGGCGATGGGTGATAATTCCGGCTTGCGCTAAACTGCTTTCTAAAGGACTAACGATATCGCCATAGCGAGCTACATAGCCAAGCGCTGGCAATTGATAATCGGCTGCGGTCAAAAAACTACGTCCAAAATGACGACGGCGCGATACGTGAATTTCTGTGATTGCCGTCGTTTTCTGTGGTCGCGCATGTAGCTTACTCAAGATCTGATCACTACCATAAGAGAGCGCGATACTGCGAGCATCTTGGTTGGTTTGTTCACTCGTTTTCGCGTCGAATAAAACGATGTCAGATGCTGCAAAACCATGTTGGTGTAACATCAGCGCCAAGGCCTGACCAACTGGCCCTGCGCCGCAGATTGCGATTTTGCTGTGTTGGTTCGACAGGGTTGAATTTGACATGCTTTTAACTGTGGCTAGCTACGAGCTAGAGAAAATCGATCGGTGAATCAATGCGGATTATTTTGTGCAGTCATGGCGATTGGCGGTGCATTCAACGCAGCCAATTGTTCTGGCGTCCCAACGTTATGCCATTCTCCACGATAAAGCTCGCCACCGAGTTGACCTTGATCAGCGTATTTGCGCAAGATAGGAGCGAGTTTAGCGTAGTCACCTGCTTGAATGCCAGCGAACATTTCGGGACGATAGACACCGATATTGCCAAAGGTGACGCGTTCTGCACCGGCATTGTCTTCGTTTGATAATCCCATCAGGCTCAAGGAAAAATCGCCTTTAGGATGAAAGCTAGGGTTCTTCACCATGTACAGCCAGGCCACATCGCGCTTATCTAAAGGATGTGGATTCCCCCACATGTCTTCGGCTTCTAAAGTATTTAAACATTCGGCAAAATTGAAGTGCGGAATGTAAATGTCACCAGAAACCACAATGAAGGGCTCTTCGCCATCGGTGAGTAGTGGTAAGGCTTTGGCGATGCCACCTGCGGTTTCTAATGCGGTTTCTTCAGCGGAATAGGAAACCTGAGCGCCAAATTTGCTGCCATCGCCAATCGCATCGACAATCATTTGTCCCAAATGCGCATGGTTGATGACGATCTCGGTGATGCCAGCTTTGACTAAATTTAAAATATGCCAAACGATCAGTGGGCGACCACGCACTTTCAACAGAGGTTTAGGGCAAGTGTCGGTTAGTGGACGCATGCGTTCTCCGCGGCCAGCGGCAAGGATCATTGCTTTCATGCTGCGATCCTATTAAAAAGTGTAGCCGAATTGGGGGGCGGTTTCTTCCAGCACGTCCAACAAGCGCAACAGTGGGATCAGATCTTTATACCGATGCGAAGTTTTACGCACATAATCCATCACGGTTGGCATGTCGGCGAGATAGTGCTGTTTACCATCACGATGCGCGAGACGGGCGAAGATGCCGAGAATTTTAAGATGACGCTGCAAGCCCATGAATTCGAAATCACGATAGAAGCTATCGATATCGGGTGCGACTGGCAGGCCAGCTTTCTTGGCTTTTTCCCAGTAACGAATCGCCCAATCCAAAACCATTTCTTCATCCCATTGCACATAAGCGTCACGCAATAAAGACACCAAATCATAAGTCAGTGGACCGTACAAAGCCCCTTGAAAATCTAAGATGCCGGGATTGCCTTTGTCCATCAACATCAGATTGCGCGAGTGATAATCGCGGTGTACAAAGACTTGTGGCTGGGCCATGATATTGGCGAGCAAGGCGTCGAAGACTTTATGCAAGCTGGCATTTTGTTCGTCAGTGAGCGTCACGCCCAAATGCTTATTGATATACCACTCAGGGAATATCATTAATTCACGTTTCAGAAATTCTCTATCGTATTCCGGCAATACATCAGGCTGGCTTTGGGTTTGTAGCAGCACCAAAGAATCGATTGCATCCATATACAGCTTGTGCGCAGTGTCGCTATTGAGCACGTGCGAATACATGTTGGTGCCGAGATCGGTTAACAGCAAAAAGCCTTGCTCGGTATCTTGCGCCAACACTTCTGGCACTGTTAAGTTGATCTGCTTAAACAATTGCGCGATCTGGATGAAAGGTTTGACATCCTCTTGCGGTTGCGGTGCGTCCATCACGATGAAGCTGTACTTTGTGCCTTCGGCTTCGCCATCGATACGGAAATAACGGCGGAAGCTGGCATCAGCCGAGGCTGGGCGCATGCTGCTTAGATCTAATTTAGGGCTTGTGATGTTGCTTAGCCAAAGGTGTAAATCTTGTAGGCGCTGTGCGTCTTGTTCTGGTGCATTGGTTTGAATAGGCGACGTCATTGGTGAGCTCGTATAACAAAAATAATCGGTGGTGTAGAAGAGTGCGCTATTTAATCTATAAAAAATAATAATAAACGCGTTTTGCTGCTTGTGAATTTAGGGCCTGCTAACCTTTAAATCGGGAGTGCGAATGTGGAAAAACGGGCACAGGGCTAGGCTATCGCTTAAGGAAAGCATCTTTGCAAAGATGCTTCGTTGCGTCAGCGAGCAGCATGCTGCTCGAAACCCTGACTTCACCATCAAGGCGCGCCGCAGCGAATTTTAAACTGCGGCGCTGTAAGCGACTTGCAAAAACGCCATGTGCCCGTTTTTCCCATTCCCGAAGGGTTCAAGCCAAAACGCGCGATGGACAGCGTTGTAGCCCTTGCCGAGGCATCAGCCTCGGCGGCGAACTACGCCTTGCCATCCCACCTTTTGGCTTGAACGCATCTTCCGATTTAAAGGTTAGCAGGCCCTTATCATGAAAATTCTTTGATCCAGTGTTTCCGCCTATAATAGACGTCTTATTGGCTATCGGATTCTTTAGCTTTGCTTGCAGCTCAGTTGGTAATATTGGCAACTGCAAGTCGGCTTGGGCAATTATCCTTAGTATCTTTAGCGCAATCGCTATAAAACACTTAAATTAATGTCATCAAACAATCATTTCATGCGTCGTAAAAGCCATTCAACAAAAGCGCTATTATCGCATTCATCGCTATCTGTCGCTATGTTTCCAGCAAGTCCCATGTTTGCCAAGACGCTTATTGCAGGCTGTTTGCTCGCCGCATTTGCACCAGTTCAGGCACAAGTGCAATCTGCAAGTCCGATTCCAATTGCAAAAGCATCAGAAAACTTAGTCCTCAAAGTCGATCCAAAATTGACTATCAAACCCGGTACCACCGTGATTCAAGCCGAGCAGGTGAGTGGTCAACCTGATCGCGTTATTCATTTAGATCATCAAGTTGAGGTAACGCGTGATAATTTGAATTTCAGTGCAGATAAGGCAACTTACTTGCAGGTGGAAGATCAGTTAGACGCCAGTGGCAATGTTAAATTGCAGCGTAATGGCGACTGTTACAGTGGCGACTTAATGCGTTTTATCTTGGAAACGGGTGCTGGTTACGTGCATAACCCTAGCTATTTTTTCGCGAAGAATAACGGCCAAGGTCGTGCCGAAAAAATTGAATTTGAAAGCGAAGAAAAAGCCACCATTACCAATGGTACCTATAGTACTTGCGAAGGTTTGTCACCGGACTGGTACTTGCAAGCCGACACGATGAATATGGATACGGGATTGGATCGCGGCGTTGCCAATAAAACCAGGTTGTATTTCAAAGGTGTGCCAATTTTGGGCACGCCATCCTGGTTGAATTTTAGTTTTCCTTTGTCTGGCGCGCGTCATTCTGGTTTGCTACCACCAACTGTTGGACATTCCAATAAAGGTGGCGTTGAATTTGGCATGCCGTATTACTTCAATATCGCACCCAATCGAGACTTCACTTTACATCCGAAGTTGATTGCACGGCGAGGTTTGCAGCTAGGCATGGAAGGTCGATATCTGGGAGAGACTTATGCAGGAGAAACCGCGATTGAGGTTATTCGTGACAAATTGACTGAGACGACTCGATATGCTGGCAGTTCGACTCATCGCCAAGCACTGATGCCTGAATTGGTTTTTTCATGGAATTTGAATAAGGCATCGGATAACGATTACCCTGCGGATTTTTCTAATTCAACCAATAAAACGGCGCAACGTTTATTGACACGCGATGTGGGCTTTGACTACTACGGGTCCTTTTGGAATGCTTCCTTACGCTCCACTAGCTTCCAAGTGCTGCAAGACATCACTGCACCAATCACCGCTCCTTATGATCGCTTGCCGCAGTTAAGTCTTCATGCAGGGCAAAGTGATGTATGGGGTTTTGATTGGTCGGTGGATGCATTGGCGACCCAATTTTGGCATCCAACTTTGACTCGTGGACATCGGGCGGTTATTAATCCACAGCTATTCTATCCTTATATTCAGCCTAGCTTTTTTGTGGTTCCTAAAATCTCTTTGCATGCATCAAGCTACCAAATCGAAGATCCACTGACTTCCAAAACGAATCGTTTGCAAAGAACCGTACCCAGCGTTTCTTTAGATAGTGGTTTGATTTTTGAGCGTCGCGCTAGTTTGTTGGGCACCAAGATGACGCAGACTTTGGAACCACGCTTGTTTTATGTAAATACCCCATTCCGTGAGCAAAAAGATTTCCCTTTGTTTGACACCGCCTTGGCTGATTTTAATTTTGCGCAAATTTTCAGTGAAAACCGCTTCACCGGACATGATAGGATAGGCGATTCGAATCAGGTCACAACAGCCCTGGTCTCACGTTTTATTGAAGACAACGGCGCTGAGCGTTTTAAGTTTGCACTCGGTCAGCGCTTCTATTTCAATACGCAGAAAGTTAGTCTGGATGGCAAAACGAATCCGAGTCGCTCAGACCTATTATTAGCTGGAAGCGGGCAAGTTTCTGATACTTTGAATGTCGAAGCGGCGTTGCAAGTGAGTCAGAGCGACCGTCAAACCGAGCGTTCGAGTTATGGAATACGCTGGCAGCCAGCCCCTAAAAAAATCTTAAACCTGCAATACCAATTTCAACGAGAAGTCTTAAAGCAATTGGAATTGTCAGGTCAATGGCCAGTGGCACATCGTTGGTACGCGGTTGGTAAAAGTAATTATTCTTTGCAAAATAATAAAATGGTAGAAGGTTTGGCAGGATTTGAGTATCGTGCTGATTGCTGGGCTGTGCGCTTTGTAGCGCATCGTTTTGCCACCACTAATTTGTCGAATAATTCAGGCTTTTCTATCCAGCTAGAGTTAAATGGCTTGGCAAGAATAGGATTTGGCTCAAATCCGGTAGAAACTTTGAAAAAGAATATTTCGGGTTATCAGGCTACGAATTAGCGTGTATATTGCAGCTTTCGCCAGAAAACGGCGATAAAAGACGGGGTAAATTAGCAATCGCCTCATTTTTTTTATGAATTTTGGATCACTATGCGACACAATTTGCACATGAATCAATGGAAACGCCCAGCAACACTCTGTTTATCAGTATGCCTGACGGCTTTGTTCGGACTGTCTTTTTCAGGTGCGGCTTGGTCTCAAGCCGCGACTCCGGCTCAGACTCAGGTCAATTCACCGGTTGCGCCGATTGAAGATTCTTTGGCAAATAGCGCCAAAGCCGCCCCGAAGAAAGTCTCGAAAGCGAAGATAATTAACGGTATTGCTGTCGTCGTCAATGACGAAGTGATCACCAGAATGGAAGTGGAAGAGCGTATCAATTCCATTGAGCGTAGTTTGAAAGCACAAGGCACGCAATTGCCAGCGCGTGCGGATCTGGAAAAACAGATCTTGGAACGTATGATTATTGATCTTTTGCAAGTGCAATTGGCGAAAGAGCAGGGGATGCGAATCGACGATTTGATGCTTGATCGTGCCTTGCAAAGAATGGCAGAACAGAATAAAACGACACTGCAAGAGATGCGCAATCAGATTGAAAAAGACGGTACATCTTTCGCTGTGTTCCGCGAAGAGATTCGTAATGACATCATGATGCAACGTGTACGCGAACGTGAAGTCGAAAGCAAGCTGCAGGTATCAGAATTAGAAGTCGATAATTTCTTGGCGGCGGAAGCGGTTGCTCCTAGCAAAAATCAGGAAATCAATCTGGGGCACATCATGGTGCGTATTCCAGAAAATGCGACGCCTGAAGTGATTGCTCAACGTAATGCAAGAGTGCAGGAAGTGTATAAAAAACTGCGTATTGGCGATGACTTTGCCAAGTTGGCAGCGACGTATTCCGATTCTAGCGAAGCCTTAAAAGGTGGTGAAGTGGGCTGGCGTGAGCAAGACAAAATCCCGCCAGTATTTGTTGAAGCGGTAAACAAGATCAGTTTTGTTGGTGGCTTCTCTGAGATCGTCCGTAGTCCGAATGGCTTCCATATTTTTAAATTGCTAGGTAAGCGCGATGCTGCACCAGTGGCAGCGAGCAATACGGTGCAAGAGACCAATGTACGTCATATCTTGATGCGTCCGACGCAGTTGTTGACCGCTGCACAAGTAAAGAGCACCCTGGCAGAACTCAAACAAAAGATCATGAACAAGACCGCGACTTTTGAAGAATTAGCGAAAGCCAATTCCGTCGATACCTCCGCTTCAAAAGGCGGAGATCTTGGCTGGGTCAATCCTGGTGATACTTTCCCAGATTTTGAAGCGGCGATGAATAAGTTAGCACTCAACGAAGTCAGTGATCCTATCGAAACGCAAATGGGTTTCCATATTTTGCAAGTATTGGAACGTAAAGTCAGTGATGATTCTAAAGAGCGTAAGCGTGTCGCTGCCCGTCAATCGGTACGCGCACGTAAATCCGAAGAAGCATTGCAAGACTGGTTGCGCCAATTGCGTGACCGCGCTTATGTTGAGTTCCGCAACGAGCAAAAATAATCCAACGACACAGCAAACATAATGGGATCGCGTCTACCTGTCATAGCAATTACGGTCGGTGAACCAGCCGGCATCGGTCCAGAAATATCCTTGCTGGCGGCTTGGGAATTGCGTGCGCAGGTGCGTCCAGTATTGATTGGTGATGCCGCTTTTCTGGCGATGCTGGCGCATGACTTGGATAGAAATATCCGACTCATGGGCATCTCGCAGCAGGCGCTACGCAATAATGGTTTGCCTGGTTGTGGCAAAGATCAAATTACTGTCATCGATAGCCCACTGTCCGCCCATGTGATGGCAGGGCAGCTTGATCCGCGCAATGGTCGTGCGGTGTTAGCGACTTTAGATTTGGCTATCGAATGTATACAGCAAGGCTGGTGCGATGCCATGGTCACTGCTCCGTTGCAAAAAAGTACGATCAATGATGCCGGCGTCGCATTTACCGGACATACCGAATACTTGGCGCAACAGACCAAGACGCCACAAGTGGTGATGATGCTGGCGTGTGAAGCGTCTGCCCATTTACCGCAGCCTTTGCGAGTGGCACTAGCCACCACCCATTTGCCGTTGCGCGAAGTGCCTGAGGCGATTAAGTTTGATGATCTGCTACGCAGCTTGCAGATCATTCACCGTGATTTGCAAGAAAAATTTGGCATCGCTAAACCCAAGATTTATGTCACCGGTTTGAATCCTCATGCAGGTGAAAACGGCTATCTTGGCAACGAAGAAATTGACGTGATCAATCCCGTAATTCTGCATGCACGTAGCATGGGATTAGACGTGCATGGTGCGTTTCCCGCCGATACTTTGTTTCAGCAAAAATATCTGAAAGACGCCGATTGCGTTCTGGCGATGTATCACGATCAAGGTTTGTCAGTGTTAAAGCATGCGAGTTTTGGTTTGGGTGTGAATATCACTTTGGGTTTGCCACTGATACGCACCTCAGTCGATCACGGTACCGCTTTAGATTTAGCAAAATTAGGCACAGGTTTAGCCGATGCAGGCAGTATGAAAGTCGCGATTCGTATAGCCGCTGAAATGGTTGCGCGCCAACATGCCAGTTCCAATCCGGCTGCCAGCCATCACTAAGTTATCCTTGCGTGTGAATGACATCGCTACGCCATAACGAAAAATACAAATAATATGAAACACATAGCCCGTAAACGCTTTGGCCAAAACTTCCTCACTGATCAGCAGGTCTTGAATGACATCATTAGCGTAATTAATCCCAAACTTGGTGAGAGCATGGTGGAGATTGGCCCGGGTCTGGCGGCGATGACGCGTCTTTTGCTAGAAGGTTTGGATCAACTGCACGTAGTCGAACTAGATCGCGATTTAGTGGCACGTTTGAAGAAAAGTTTTGATCAAACCAAATTGATCATTCATGAAGGCGATGCCTTGCAATTTGATTTCGCATCGATCCCGGTGCATGAAGGTAATAAACTGCGCATCGTTGGCAATCTTCCTTACAATATTTCCAGTCCATTGTTATTTCATCTCGCCGAGTATGCTGAGCAAGTGGAAGACCAACATTTCATGCTACAAAAAGAAGTCGTTGAGCGCATGGTGGCAGAGTCGGGTGGTAAAGAGTACGGTCGCTTGTCAGTGATGCTGCAATGGCGCTATCACATGGAATTACTATTCATCGTACCGCCGACTGCGTTTGATCCGCCGCCGCGCGTCGATTCCGCGATTGTGCGCATGATTCCGAAAAAAGAGAAACTGCCTTGCAAATTACAGAACTTGGAACAAGTCGTGACCAAGTCGTTTTCACAACGCCGTAAAACCATACGCAATTGCGTCGCTGGTCTATTCACTGAACAGCAATTGATGGATGTTGGTATTGATCCGCAACTACGTGCGGAAGCGATCCCTTTAGAGCAATACGTTGCGCTTGCTAATCTTCTGCCTGCATAGACTGAACAAAAAATATGAATCTCACCAATACTCCTGAATGGCAAGCTTTATTGGTTCATAAAGCGCGCCTACAAGATCGCCATCTGCGTGATTTGTTTGCCGAAGATGAGGAGCGGTTTAAGCACTTTTCCTTAGAGCTTGATGGTTTATTGGTGGATTATTCTAAGCAGAGAATCGATGCTGCCGCGTTGAAAGATTTGTTGGCATTGGCAGAGCACTCGGAAGTCGCGGCTTGGCGAGATCGTATGTTCGCTGGCGAGAAAATTAACTTTAGCGAAAACCGCGCAGTGTTGCATACGGCATTACGCCATACCGATTTCACGCCATTTCCGAATGCAGAAAATGATGTGATGCCAGAAGTCCACGCGGTACGCAAACAAATGCGCGATATCGTTGAACGCGTGCGTAGTCGTTTGTGGCGTGGTTTCAAAGGCGATGCAATACAAACGATTGTGAACATCGGTATCGGTGGTTCGGATTTGGGGCCTAAGCTAGCGACTCGCGCGCTCTCTGCCTTACAGCATCCTGGTTTACATTTCTATTACGTATCGAATCTCGATAGCGCGCATTTAGCACCGTTACTTGAGAAACTCGATCCGCATACGACGCTCTTCATTGTGGCATCAAAAACTTTCACGACCCAGGAGACTAGTATTAATGCGCACACCGCTCGTACTTGGTTGTTGGCGTCAGCAATGGAAGAGTGGGCCATCGCCAAGCATTTTATTGCCGTCACTTCCAACGCAAATAAAGCGCAAGAATTTGGTATTCCAGAGTCGAATATTTTGCAGATTTGGGATTGGGTAGGTGGTCGTTATTCCCTTTGGTCTGCGGTAGGCTTGTCGGTTGCTTTGGCGATCGGTATGCGTGGGTTTGAGCGCTTGTTAGAAGGTGCTGAAACCATGGATAAACATTTTTGTAGCGCCCCTTTAGAGAAAAATTTGCCCGTCTTATTGGCACTGATTTCCATTTGGAACACGAATTTTCTTGGTGCCGAAACGACAGCCGTTTTGCCCTACAATGAATCCATGCGCCATTTACCTGGATTCTTGCAACAGCTAGAAATGGAGTCGAACGGCAAAACAGTCGGGCGCGATGGTGCAGCTCTGAATTGCCGCGCAAATCCTATCGTGTGGGGTGAAATTGGCGTCAACGGCCAACATGCGTTTTTCCAATTGCTGCACCAAGGCGGCTGGTTAATTCCCTGTGATTTTGTGGTTGCAGCCAGCAGTGATTATCCTCTGCCAGGACACCAAGCTCCGCTGCTTGCAAATTGTCTCGCACAAAGTTCCGCTTTGGCGTTTGGAAAAACCGAGCAACAGGCACGCATAGAATTAGCGGCTACAGGTTTGACAGACGAGGCGATCGCCAAGTTATTGCCGCATAAAGTCTTCGCCGGCAATCAGCCATCGACGACGATCTTAATGCCTAGCCTCGATCCATTCCAACTCGGTATGTTGCTAGCTTTGTACGAACACAAAGTGTTCGTGCAAGGCGTCGTGTGGGGCTTGAACTCTTTCGACCAATGGGGCGTGGAATTAGGAAAACAGTTGGCAAATAGTTTGTTACCTGCTTTGGAGGGCAATCAAACTTATGATGCGCAGCTTGATGATTCGACACGCGGTTTGATTTCCTACTTCCGGCGTTATGGGAATAATTAAGCGTTGGGAAAAAAGGCGCTAAAAGCAGCGCCTCTTCAATCACAATGTCACAGGCGTATGAAACTCGCGTTCGATCAATTCCACTTTGTAGCCATCTGGATCTTGCACAAACGCGATCA
>JAYVHZ010000469.1:0-4998 GCA_043770645.1 Undibacterium sp.
TGTTATTGAGGCATGCAAATCCAAGAAGTTTTCGCCCAATTTTTCAATCGCTTCTGCCAACAGAATCGTCGTTTGCACTAAGTCGGTTTCTACTTCCAATAGATGCGCGACGCCATGGTCTGAAACACCAGACAACAGCTGCTTGACTTGCGAGCCCAAGTTTTTTCTCTTCGACATCTTCAGCGTCCCATTCTGCAACTTTGTCGTTGCAATTTATGATGCGTTTTATGAGCCAATTTATTGCTTTGTTTCCAAGGGGACTTCAATAGACTTACCTAAATCGATCTCACCCCCATCTTGCGACGCCGATAACTCGGCCTTCTTATTCATCACAATAATACTAATTCGCCGATTGATGGGATTCAAAGGATCTTCTTTATCAAACAAAACCGAAGATGACAAACCAACGATGCGCAAGACTTTTGTCTCATCCATGCCGCCGTAAACCAATTCTCGGCGGGATGCGTTGGCTCGATCAGCTGACAACTCCCAATTACTATATCCCATTTCCCCACTCCCATATGGAGCAGCATCAGTATGGCCCGAGAGACTAATTTTGTTCGGGACTTCATTCAGGGCCAACCCAATCTCGCGTAGTATTTCTCTCGTATAAGGTTGCAAGTCTGCTTTCGCCGAAGCAAACATGGGTCGATTTTTCTCGTCCACCATTTGAATCCGTAAGCCTTCCGACGTAATATCGAGCAGCAGTTGTTTTTTGAATTGCTTCAAAGTTGGATTGAGTTCAATAGCTGCTTCAATTTTACTTTTCAAACCTTTTAGTCTTTCCGCGTCGATCTTTGCCAGTGCAGCTTCAGCAGCCTGCAAATTGTAAGTTTTCTTCGCTGCCTCAATATCACCTTTTTTTGTCTGACCGTCTCGAAGTGATAAGTCCTTACCACCCCCCTTAATTACGCTAGAACTATCACCGCTGCCGTCGCCGCCGGACATAGCCACCTTAAGTGGATTTTGGAAGTATTCCGCAATCCCTTGCAAGTTACCTTTAGCAGTCGAACCTAACAACCACATCAACAAGAAAAATGCCATCATCGCTGTGACAAAGTCGGCGTAAGCAATTTTCCAAGCACCACCGTGATGTCCGCCAGCGACCTTTTTGATTCGCTTTACGATAATCGGACGTAATTCTTCGTTTGCCATATCGACTCGCTAATCGCTACTTAGATTTTGACTGTTTGATGTGATCTTCCAACTCGGAGAATGTTGGCCTCTCAGTGGAGTAAAGCACTTTACGTCCAAACTCAACAGAAAGCGCAGGAGCGTAGCCATTCAAACTCGCCAAGAGCGTCACCTTCACGCATTGAAAAGTTTTTGAGGATTCTTCCAATTTCTGCTCCATGATGCTGGCGATCGGCGCCACAAACCCGTAAGCTAAAAGAATCCCTAAAAATGTTCCAACCAGCGCTTTCGCAATTAAAATCCCTAATTCAGCAGGTGGAATACCGACCGACTCCATCGTATGCACCACACCCATGACCGCTGCAACAATACCGAAAGCAGGCAAACCATCGGCAAGCTTCGCCATAAAATGGGCAGGCATGGCACCTTCATGGTGATGCGTTTCCAACTCATTATCCATGAGGTTTTCTATCTGGAAAGCATCCATATTTCCAGAAACCATCAATCGCAAATAATCACTCAAAAACTCCATTAGATGATGGTCTGACACGACCAACGAATACTTACTAAACAATGGACTTTCCTCTGGCTTTTCAATATCACCTTCAATCGACATCAGCCCTTCTTTTCGAATTTTCGTCAAGACGTCAAAAAGCATCGTCATTAACTCCATGTACATCGCCTTGTTATACTTCGAACCTTTAAAAATTGACGGAATCGCTTTCAATGATGCTTTGAGAGTTTTTGTACTATTTCCAACGAGGGATGCGCCAACTGCCGCGCCACCAATCATCAAAAGCTCAATCGGTTGAAACAAGATAGCCATGTGTCCACCGGCGAGGGCAAACCCACCGAATACGGAACCACATACAACGATATAACCCACAATTACTAACACGAGTTAGACTCCTTAAACAGGTTGATCCAGAATTGCCATGGTTTTCGAGCTACATATTAAGAATACCAGCGATCACATAACATTAGGCAACATTTTCCAAAATATTGCCCAAAAAATATATTTTTGTTGTTTCATTATATGCGCCAACCATACAAATACGCGCCATCAATTTCGATTTGAATAGAAATATCAGGTGCAACAGAGGGGACGATAAATTCATAACTTAAGAAAAGTGAGCCAGGCTTCATTTCCGATTGAACTTTTTTCCATATGGAAGGCATTGCTGCAGGTGAGAGGTAACAAAAGACAATATCAAAACGCGAAAAATCTACAGCATAAAAATCACCGAATTGAAATTTAACCAGAGATTTCCGAGCTTTAGCACGAACAACACTCACCAACCATGGTAACGGTGCTATTTCTATCCCTAAAAAATTTGCATCTTTGCGGCGCAAAGCTAAATTAATCAGCAAACCGCCCATACCGCTTCCAACATCGGCAAAACTTAGGTTTTTATAGCCATCAGTCAACTCCAAGATAGGCTCGACTAACTGAGATCTAGATGGATAGTAAGGAACCTGCGTTCTATATGTCGACCAAAACAGCGCAGAGAAGACAATTAAGACAAAGAAATAGACGTATGGCGAAATAGTCAGTTGTGCTAAAAAATAAGCAGCCAAGGGGAAAAAAAACTGGATCGGCACCCACCACCAATCGAATCTCAATAAGGTAGCCGCAATGGCGGCAATTGAGGCGTGGCAAATAAGAAGGAATAAAACAGAGAAGGAAATTTGAAAAACAGAAGACACATAACTTAACAGCAAGAAGGTAAGGATCAACGAACCCAATTGCAAAAACAAAGACTTAATTCCAACCGATGACCTCAAGGGCTTTACCTCCATTAACAATTTCCGAAAATCATAACATCAGAAACTTGAAGGTATATGAATTTATTTAGATGCTCGAATTCAACTCAATTTAACGTACGCTCCAATTCTGAAGCACGCAATTTTTTCGTCTTTCCAGCACGCGATGGAACATGACACAGGCCGCAAGCATAATGGTCATGCAAATCCAATGTATGTCCAACAAATTGACCGCCACATTGCTTACACTTCACAAAAGAAAGCATATTTCCTTCGAAGAATCGCACTAGAGTCCACGCTCTGGTTAATGATAAAACTGGCTCATCACCTTCAGGAGTTGGCAACTGCTCTTTATAAAGTTTATAAGCCTTCACGACTGCATGAATACCATCAACATCGGCATGATCACGCAAATACTTAAAGATATTCATAAACAGAGACGAGTGAATATTTGGCTGCCAAGTGACGAACCAATCCGTAGAAAACGGCAACATACCCTTTGGCGGAGATACGCCTTTAAGTTCCTTATAAATCTTTAACAGACGTTCTCGCGATAGTGAAGTTTCAGATTCTAGCAACTGTAGGCGTGCGCCCAAATTCACCAAGTCAACCGCTAACTGAATTTCATTAGCCTCATTTACTATACTTTTCGTTGCCATTTTTCCGCCCCCGACTAAAATCTAGCTACCAACGCAATTAAGCAATTTCTTCCACTTTTTGACCTGCCATTAAGATCGCAGCATGGGAATGTGCCAAGCTTCGCTCTTTATTGTAATTAGTCAACATACAAAGAATGGAACTATCTTCAAAACGGAAACGTGCAAGCATCATGTTAGAACCAGCCAACTTCAGAATCTGAGCATTATTCATACCTTCGATTAAATCGGCGATTTCTTTACTGATACCCAAACGAAAAATCGCAGTTGCCTTATCAGCACGGATCATTTGTTGCGCCAACATAAGGTAACTCAAGTTAGCGTCGCGGATTTCAGCCATCATATCATTTGGTGTCATTTTAGCACTCCCACTTATTTGCCCTAGCGAAATGTGTTGCCAGTGAGACAGATTGTGGTACTTGACGAAAAATGGGTGTATCAGCCAAACAATGGAATTAAACACGGAAATAGTAGCAAATCCATATAGGAATTCATCCTACATTGGACTATTTGAGATAAATCACATTTTTTACGAGTGATTTTTAATTGAAGTTTTGACCTAGTAAAATTAACAATCTTTAAATTAAATCGAGTAAAAACAAGTAGTTAAGGATAGATTTCCAGAATTATTTTCTACTCTCCAACCATTAACGGCAGGCTTCAACAAAACTTTAGGGTGAATCGAAAATATTTTTTAATTTTTTTTCTTCCAGCTTCCCTACTTTAACGACAAAAAAAAACGCCACTTTAGGGTGGCGATAAAAATATTTTCAATTATTTCTGTTGGTTTTCTGCAGAAAATTGTTATATCAACATAAAATCTAGATTTTCAAGTTACGAGACATCCTGACGAAACAAGAGAATCCAAATTAAAGCAGACTATTTATATTGTTTGGCAGTCTAGTGCCAACTAACATCGTCATTTCAAGATCCTGAAATCAAGTTTTAATGAAGTAAACTTATACTTTTAACTTATCAGCATCTAATCCAATTTGCCATAAACAAGCTCCTTGCGATGCCTTTGCAATATCTTTCAATAAATCTTCGTGGGCACACTGCTCATTTACATCCGCAGATAATACCAAGACATTGCAGTCCTCTTCGTTAAGTTCAATAGTTTCAACAACAAGGATGTTAGGTTCTTCTTCAACTTCTATCCTGAAACTATTTTGCCCACGAGACATGGCCAAAAAAACGTCTGCCAATAATTCAGCATCAAGCAAAGCACCGTGTAATTTACGATGGGAGTTCGAAATCTCATAACGATCACAGAGCGCATCTAAAGAGTTGCGCTTTCCTGGATGCAATTCTTTTGCTTGTACAAGAGTATCAGTTACGCCGCCCACATAAGTATCAAGCTTCGCCAAGCCTAATCGCTCAAATTCTGCGTTTAGAAACCCCATATCAAAAGGAGCATTGTGAATGACTAATTCAGCACCTCGTA
>JAYVHZ010000470.1:0-17895 GCA_043770645.1 Undibacterium sp.
CCTCTAAGGATTTGCGCAAACGCTCACCACGCGGTGCGGATAAGTCGCGCCAAAACAATAATGCTTTGATGAGCTTGGCCGTGCGTGGAATACGCAGACCCGACATGGCGATTTCATCGATGCCGTATTTTAGAACGATGCGAACAATTTTAAACAAACGTAAGGAATTTAAAATCATTGCTTAGCTACTTTCATCTTTTCTAATCTTTCCAAGCGCTTCATGAGGCGCTCAACGTCGTCACGCGTCTTACTCACTTGTTCACCAAAGGCTCGTACCGCTTGGGGACGCACCAACATAGGGTTTTCTTCTAAAAAATATTCAGCTAGATTTTCTTGTAGGTTTTGATGCGTGCGTTTCGCATTGTCGACGATACTTTTGCCGACGGTGACCATGCGCACAGCAGCGATATCACCGACTACTTTACTTAAGTCTTCTTCAGCTTCCCACCGTAAATCTTGACTCAGTTGCGACAAGGTATTCGCAAAATCAGCGTCGCCTTCGATCTTGACATAAGACACGGCGCGTTCACGATTTTGTGCAATCAATGGTAAATCCGCTGGCTTGATTCTCAAAATCACCTGATCTGGATTCGTTTCGCTGGTGTCTTCAGCAGCTTGTAACAATCCATCTGCGCCAATTTTGACACGCAACTGGAATAGTTCGATATCAATACAAGCAGTCTTACCAGCATGCTTTTGCAATCGGGTTGTAGCCCAAGCTTCTTGTGCCAACAAGTGATTAACAAACAGGATAAAGGGAGTGGATATCATAGGGATAAAATAAAAAACCGCGCATGACATCATGCGCGGTTCTTAGTTTAACAGCAAACCCTTAAAAGACCTTCAATCCGGCCGATTTCAAGCGTTTTAATCAGATACAAGTTTGTCCGAAAACAAAGCTGTACCGACATTCGACCAATTAGTTCAACTGTTGAATACCAGCCAACAACCAACCGCCTTGACCATTCACTGGTTTCGCCAAATTCCAAACTTCAGCAAATGCCTCTGGATTAGTCGCGTTGCCTTCTTTGATCATGCCTGTGAATTTAACGCTAGCGACATAGTCATACGCTTGGGTTTCGATGCCTAACAATTCGGCATCCAAGGTCACTACATCCGTTTCATTCTTCGCTGTACCACGGTCTTGCAATTCCAACTTCATTTCTGCGAACATTTCTGGTGACGTGAATTCACGAATATCGTTGATATCAGCACGATCCCATGCCGCTTGCAAACGAATGTAATTCGATTTCGCATGACGCAAGAACCCTGTCACATCGAAGTCGGCTGGGATAGCCCAGTTACCTTGATTTGCGACTGGAGCTGCATCACCGCCACCAAAGTTTGCTGTGCTGACTGAAGCTGGTGTAAATGCCTTTGGCGCATTGTCAATAGGTGCATCCACACGCGAACCGATTTCAGGCAATGCATTGTTGTTTGGCATGCCAGCATATGCAGGCTGTTGATTAAACATGCTTGGCGCATTACCTGCTGCATTACCCGCTTTTCTGCGAGTGAAGAAACGGTAAGCCATAAATGCCAACAAACCGATTGCAGCAAACGTCAAAATTGAGCCCATCGCACTAGCCAAGGCACCGCCCATACCTAAAGAAGAGAACAGACCAGCTAACAAAGCACCGCCAATCAAACCGCCAACGATACCTTTCCAAGGCATAGATGGCTTAGGAGGAACCGCTGGAGTTGCAGCGTTTGCAGCACCTGGCTTAGCCGCTTGCGCTGGATTTGCCGCATTTGCTGCTGGCGCTTTTTGCGTCACATTATTTGATTGACGACCAAAAGAGCCTTTCTTACCCATACGCTGCGCTTCTGCATCAGCAACCACCATGGTTGTCGCACCGAACAACAAAGCAACACTTAATAAAATATGTTTCATACAAATCTCCTTTTTATACTGCAAACTGTACACAAACTATCCGAACCGTTTTCAAACCACTTACAAACATTCAGCAATCTATCTATTTGATCGACTGCCTTACAATTTAATTCCTGTGTGCAAAGCCGCTACACCTGCGGTCAAATTAAAATATTCAACGCGCTCCAAACCAGCTTCCTGCATCATGCCTTTCAGGGTTTCCTGATCGGGGTGCATGCGTATCGATTCAGCTAAATAACGATAGCTGTCCGCATCATTCGCAATCTTTTGTCCCAACCAAGGCAGCACCTTGAATGAATAGACGTCATACGGTTTTTGCAAGGCCTCAGGCACTTTAGAAAACTCCAGCACCAATAATTTCCCGCCTGGCTTTAAGACCCGACGCATTTCCGCAAGCGCCTGATCTTTGTGCGTCATGTTACGCAAACCAAATGCGACACTAACGCGATCAAAATAATTGTCTGGAAACGGCAATTTCTCTGCATCACATAATAAGGTTGGGGTAATCAAACCTTTGTTCAAGAGACGATCACGGCCTACGCGCAACATCGACTCGTTGATATCGGTATGCCAGACTTCACCTGTTTTTCCTGCCTGCTTTACAAATTCTTTGGCCAAATCGCCTGTTCCACCGGCAATATCCAACACCTTAAATCCTGGACGGATGCCTGCTTGCGCAACGGTGAAGATCTTCCATACACGGTGCAAGCCAGCGGACATCAGATCATTCATGACATCGTATTTGGCTGCAACAGAATGGAATACTTCTGCCACTTTATGGACTTTTTCTTCTTCGGCCACCGTGGTGTAGCCGAAATGGGTAGTCGTCCCATCTCCTTTATTTACTTGCTCGCTCATCTTGATACTCTGCAGAGAATGAAAGATTATGATTTCTAAGCATTGCTTCAGACTTGTCGACGAGACTGAAACCGCGTTATTAGAAATCGACAGGTGCGATTATAGAGCTGAATCGGGAATCTGATCAGCACCTAGCGCGATAATTCGTCGGTAGAAATTTCAGGAAATTACCTACGAACCGCATTTTGATCCGGTTTTAGGTGCAGGAATGGCGTCACGACCCTCTTCGCCAGCATAACCAGCGGCTTGCAGGCGTGCCAAATAATCTTGCCATAATGTTGCTTGATGGGTGCCCAGCCAATACAAATATTCCCAAGTAAAGATACCTGTGTTGTGATCATCGGTGAAAATCGGCTTAATCGCGTAATTGCCGACTGGCTCGATGCCAGTAATGCTTACCATGCGCTTACCGATTTGCAAAACTTCCTGTCCTTCACCATGCCCGCGTACTTCAGCAGAAGGAGAATACACGCGCATCAATTCAAAGGGTAGTTCGAAACGTTTGCCGTCATCGAATTCAACTTCTAACAAACGCGATGCGGTTCTAGCATTGAGTGCGGTTGGGTGAACTTTGTGAGAGATGGGTGGTGGTAGTTGATTCATGTTTTCTTATTCGAAAGGGAATTAAGTCGATCAATTGCAATTGCCGTCATTCCTGCATGCTTTTAGCAGGAATCCAGCATCCTACCTTGATAAGCGTACGCCACTAGGCTCCTGCCTTCGCAGGAGCGACACCTAAGGTTTTCTGGATAGAACTTAAGTCGAGAACTCGCGTCGCAAATTCGTAGGGCGGGTGCAACCCGCGCTGAAACTCCTACGTGCACGGATGCTCAACATTCTGGCGGCGCGGGTTGCACCCGCCCTACTTTAACTGTACTGAAGATCAGATTACTTCTTTCAAACACAGCTCATTCTGCAAACTCACGTTTTATTAATTCACGCAATGCTGGCGACAAAGCACGTTTAGCCTCAACTTCCGCAGAAACTCTATCCGTCGCCGCCCACACAGGATTCGGGAAATGGGCGTCGTCCTGATAACGTGGAATCACATGCCAGTGCAAATGCGGCACCATATTACCCAGACTTGCGAGATTGATTTTATGCGGCTGCATGACATCGCGGATCGCTTGTTCCACTTTGCAAACCGCTTGCATCAATGCGGAACGATCTGCAATGGCTAAGTCAGTCATCTCTTTAACATGCGCATTCCAGATCACACGGCAAAAGCCAGGGTAGTTCGCGTCATCAACCAAGATCACGCGAAATTTGGGCGTATTGACAAGGGCATCTTCATTCTTCGCAACACATAATTCGCAATCAACCATTACACCAACACCCTTTCAATACCGCCGTTGTTCGCATTTGCCACGTATTCTGGCATCCAGTTCTCGCCCAAAATATGTTTGGCCATCTCGACCACAATATAATCCGCTGTCGTAGCGGAGTCCTCGTTATAGCGTGATAAACCTTGCAAACAAGCCGGGCACGAGGTCAAGATTTTCACGTCGCCATCAAAACCATCGGCACGTAATTTATCCGCACCTTTGAGCATTTCCTCTTCTTTGCGGAAACGAATTTGTGTAGAAATATCCGGACGCGACACTGCTAGAGTGCCAGCCTCACCGCAGCACCGATCATTCTTCTCAATCTTGGTGTCATCCACGGTCGTGATCAAAGCATTCACTGTTTTCAGCGGATCTTGCAACTTCATCGGCGTATGGCATGGGTCATGATACATATAGCGTGTGCCACTGACCGCCGCCAGCTTCACGTCTTTCTCTAACAAATATTCGTGAATATCGATGATGCGCGAACCTGGGAAAATTTTATCGAACTCATAGCCCTGAATTTGATCGTAACAAGTACCGCACGAGACCACCACAGTTTTGATATCGAGGTAATTCAGCGTATTTGCCATGCGATGAAATAGAACGCGGTTATCAGTGATAATTTTCTCCGCCTTATCAAATTGACCGGCACTGCGTTGTGGATAGCCACAGCATAAATAACCAGGCGGCAATACGGTTTGTACACCGACGTTCCACAACATAGCTTGCGTTGCCAAGCCAACTTGTGAAAATAGACGTTCTGAACCACAGCCAGGAAAATAAAACACCGCTTCGGTATCTGAGGTTGTCGTCTTAGGATTGCGGATGATAGGAACAATTTTATCGTCTTCAATATCCAATAAAGCACGCGCCGTCTTCTTCGGTAAATTGCCTGGCATTTTTTTATTGATGAAGTGAATCACTTGTTCCTTCATCGCTGGTTTACCGATACTTGCCGGTGGTGCTTTAGTTTGTTTCTTCGCGAATTTCTTGAGCAAAGTATTGCCCCAGCGTTGAGCACTAACACCCAGTCCAAAGATGACCTGACGCGCTGCCTTAATCGTGGCAGGGTCTTTCGCATTCAAGAAAAACATCGCCGAAGCTGTGCCGGGATTGAAGGATTTTTTATCCATCTTGCGCAAGAGATTGCGCATGTTCATGGAGACATCGCCAAAATCAATATCGACTGGGCAGGGCGTGAGGCACTTGTGACAAACCGTGCAGTGATCCGCCACATCTTCGAATTCTTCCCAATGTTTAATGGAAATGCCTCGACGCGTTTGCTCTTCATAAAGGAAGGCTTCGACCAACAAGGACGTCGCCAAAATTTTATTTCGAGGCGAATACAATAAATTGGCACGTGGCACATGCGTCGCACAGACAGGCTTGCACTTACCGCAACGCAGGCAGTCTTTCACGCTATTGGCGATCGCACCGATATCACTTTGTTGCATGATCAGGGATTCATGCCCCATCAGACCAAACGAAGGCGTGTAAGCATTACGCAAATCGGCCGCGAACTCAGGTAAATTTAAAAGCTTACCTTTATTGAAGCGTCCTTCTGGATCGATACGCAATTTATACGCACGGAAATCTTTGATCTCATCTTCGGTCAAAAATTCTAGCTTGGTAATACCGATACCGTGTTCGCCCGAAATCACACCATTCAAAGAACGTGCTAAAACCATGATCCGTGCAACCGCATGATGTGCGACTTGCAGCATGTCGTAATCATCTGAATTGACTGGCAAATTGGTATGCACATTGCCATCACCTGCATGCATGTGTAGGGCGACGAAGACACGGCTACGCAATACTTTTTTGTGTATCGCAGTGCATTCATCCAAGATCAATTTGAAAGCCGCACCGTTAAAAATATGACGCAATAAAGCACGCACTTCGGTTTTCCAAGAGACGCGGATAGTGCGATCTTGAACCACATCAAACAAAGTCGCATCAGGCTGTTTTTGCAGACGTTGTTCGAACACGAAATCGAGTTTATCCAATCCCAATTTACTCAATTCAACACGCGCATCGCGCAAGGGTTGATCAAGTTGCGTCAACAAATACGTCCAGCGCGCTTGTATCTCACTCAGCAATTGATCAGCCTGTGAAACACGATCTTCGAGTAATTCTGCAGCAGGAATATCGTCACCATCGGCGTCTTCGCTCTTACCCAAAGGCAGATTGCCGCGCAACACAAAGTCCTTCAATGCGGCGACACATGCCAGTTTATTTTGAATAGAGAGTTCAATATTGATGCGCTCGATACCGTCGGTGTATTCGCCCATACGGTCGAGCGGAATGACCACGTCTTCATTAATTTTAAACGCATTGGTGTGTTTAGAAATCGCCGCAGTTTTTGCGCGATCTAACCAGAACTTTTTACGCGCTTCCGGACTGACAGCAACGAAGCCTTCACCGACGCGGGCATTCGCCATGCGGATTACTTCGGATGCCGCTTGCGCGACCGCATTTTCATCATCACCAACGATATCGCCAAACAGCGCCATCTTAGGAATCACACCGCGCTTTGATTTGGTGGTGTAGCCAACTGCTTTTAAATAACGTTCATCCAGATGCTCCAAACCTGCGAGGATTGCACCACCTTTTTTGGTTTCACCATCGAGATAATCTTTGATCTCAACAATGCTAGGAATAGCATCGCGTGCTTGTCCAAAGAATTCCAGACAAACTGTACGGGCGAATTTCGGCATCTTGTGCAAAATCCAGCGTGCCGAGGTAATCAAGCCATCGCAGCCTTCTTTTTGTACGCCCGGCAACCCCGCGAGGAATTTATCGGTCACGTCCTTGCCCAAGCCTTCTTTGCGGAAAGTGCGTCCGGGAATATTTAAGAGTTCCGTTTTGAACGGTGTTTTCTCACCAGGATGTGTCCATTCCAATTGAAACTTGGCTAATTCGACATCGTGGATTTTGCCGAAATTATGTTCAAGGCGCGTGACTTCTAGCCAATCACCATTCGGATCGACCATGCGCCAAGAGGCTAAGTTGTCGAGTGCGGTGCCCCACAACACGGCTTTCTTACCACCGGCATTCATGGCGACATTGCCGCCTATGCACGATGCTTCGGCGGAAGTTGGATCGACGGCGAAGACAAATCCGGCCTTATCCGCCGCATCCGACACGCGCTTGGTCACGACACCAGCGCCAGAATAAATCACCGCATAATCGCGATCCGCACCCGGCAAGCGCATCATTTCCACTGCGCCTAATTGTTCCAGTTTTTCGGTGTTGATGACGGCAGACAATGGTGTCAAAGGAATCGCACCACCGGTATAACCAGTGCCGCCGCCGCGAGGAATAATCGTTAAACCTAGCGTAATGCAAGACTTAACCAAGCCCGCCATTTCATCTTCGGTATCAGGCGTCAATACCACAAATGGATACTCAACGCGCCAGTCGGTCGCATCAGTGACGTGCGAAACGCGGCTTAAGCCATCAAATTTAATATTGTCTTTCGCCGTGTATTTCGCCAACAGCTTGTTGGCTTTCTTGCGCAAGTCGTAGGTATCACGGAATTCTTTAGAAAAATCAGCGACCGCTTTGCGTGCTGCATTGACCAAAATTTCAACTGAGTTACTGCGATCTGCATCTTCAGAACTCACAGAATCAGTCGCCACCCGACGTTTTTCCACTTCATGCAAACGATGGTTCAAAGCATCGATCAAAGCCTGTCTACGCTTAGGATTCTCCAGCATATCGTCTTGCAAATAAGGATTGCGACGCACCACCCAGATATCGCCTAGCACTTCATACAACATGCGCGCAGAGCGCCCGGTCTGACGTTTGCCACGCAAATTATCAAGCAAAGTCCAGGCTTCTTCGCCCAATAAGCGAATCACAATTTCGCGGTCGGAAAACGAGGTGTAGTTATACGGAATCTCGCGCAATCGGGCTGGTGTTGCGCTAGTTTGTGCATCACTGTCGTGATGAGGTGGAAAACCTAAATTATGGACTGGAGCATTCATCTGCAAATGGTTAGACGGATTTTAAAAACTAATTCTAGCCTATTGCGGTGCACCACGCAGGAACAGCCTTTACTTTTTTGCGGGTATCTTTTGAACTTTTGTCAAAAAGCTTGAGAAAATTCCGCATTTTCTCAAAAACATTGAATCTTTAGTACGAAAAATGGCGTTTTTACCAGAGATTGAACGTGACCAACCTGCAAATAAAACCAAATGAAAACTGATTAAATATGACACTCAAAAATAAAACGCGCCTCCAAACCTCCACCGTCACGATTCTTCAGAACAATTTTTCCAGCGAGTGCATGGGCAAGCCTTTGCGCAATCGCCAACCCAAGGCCAGTGCCGCCAGTGCCCCGATTGCGTGAATTCTCTATCCTATAAAACGGATCCAGAACTGCCTGCAATTCTGACTCAGGAATACCTGGGCCACGGTCACGCACACTAATCTCAATATGCATGTTATCGATGCGCTGTACAAACAACTCCACCTCCACGGCAAACTTCAAGGCATTATCAACAAGATTAATGATGAGTCGTTTCAATGTATTCGGGCGCGTGCTAATCACTTCCCCTAAATGTCCATTCATGTGCACCGAATGCTGGGCGTCAAGATAGTCATACACTAAGCTGTCTAGCAAAGCGTCGAGGTCGACTTTGCATGGCTGTTCTGTGCTCTTTTGTGCGCTCCGAGCAAAGGTGATTCCTTCCTCCACCAAGGTTTGCATCGCTTTCAAATCACTTTGCAATTTCTCACGCAACTCCCCTGCTTCCATGAGTTCGGTGCGTATTCGCATGCGCGTGATGGGGGTTTGTAAATCATGTGAGATAGCAGCCAAAATCTGCACCCGTTCCGCTAAATGGTGTTTAATCTGTGCCTGCATAAGGTTAAACGCCGCCGCGGCGCGTGCGACTTCGCTAGGACCGTCTTCGGACAAGGGCTCGCTATGGAGAGAAGTCCCCAATGCTTCTGTTGCTTCCGCAAGTTTTTGTAAGGGGCGGGTGGCTTGTTTGACCGCGATCCAGGTAAACCCTAGCACCGCAAAAACTTGTAGACTAAACACGATGCCACTGCCCCAATCGATAGGCCAGATCGGGTTTTTCAAAATGGCGATTAGCACCTGATCGTCTTTTAAGACAAAGTAAAAACGACGCATCTCCTCGGGGTTTTTCCCTTCGGAATACCGTATCTCATATTGCGCGGCATATTGTGCGTCAAATGCTCGTAGGATTGATGTTCCCGCGCTTTGTTTGTTTGCGATTGCCGGTGTCAATGCTATCGTCTCTTTCAGCAATGCATCACGCCCCATGACTTTCAATTCGTATTGATAAGCCTTACGCTGCATCTTTTTTAGCCATGCGCCCCGTTCAGCTTGTGAAGCCGATTCCAGTATCGGTAGAAGCACCATCAAATCTTGCGATAGGTAATAGTCAGTCCTGGCAATTTGATCATCGTAAATCGTCACATAGCCATAAATATTCTGTATCAAGTGCCCAAGACCTAATGCCAGCAACCACACTAGAGCGAGGCGGGCAAACAAGGATCCCGGCCATAGGCTGGCAAGACGCATGTTCCAGCTATTCATGGTAAGGCATCCATGACATTGACGGGACAAGCGAACAAATAGCCTTCGCTGCGCATGGTCTTAATGTATTCAAACTCAGACGTGCCCTCCACCGCCTCTAGCTCAGATGAAGGGCGCAGGCGCTTACGCAATCGACTGACAAGAATGTCGATAGAACGATCAAATAGTTCCGCTTCCCGATTTTGCGTCAGGTTTAACAATTGATCACGCGTCAGAACTCGTTGGGGATGATCAAGGAAAACTTTTAGCAGACGATATTCCGCGCCACTTAGGGAAATAATCGCGCCGCTGGCGTTGATCAAGTGATGCGCGTGCGTGTCGACTATCCATTCACCGAAACCTAATACCTGCCGGGCAAGGTCAACTTGGGCTTGTTTAGGAATCATACGACTGCGTCGTAAAATCGCTCGAATTCTAGCCAATAACTCGCGACTGGCAAATGGCTTAGTCAAGTAATCATCGGCCCCCATTTCCAATCCGAGTATACGATCCGCCTCTTCATTTTTTGCCGTCAACATCAAGATCGGAATCGCATGGTCGGTCCGACTTGTTAGCTCACGACACAGCAACAATCCATCTTCCACTGGCATCATCAAATCCAAAACGATCAAATCAATTGCACAGCTCGCCAACACTTGACGCATTTGACGTCCGCCAGCAGCAGTACTTACCCGGAAACCATGACGTTCCAAGTATTGACGAAGTAAGTCACGGATGTCTTCATCGTCATCGACTATCAAAATATGATCTGTTGCTTGCATAGTGGCTGCGTCTTAAAAAAATTTTACTGGAGCGCTATCCAGTCTAATTGAACTTTGTTTCTGTAATGTTTCTGTTCTTCGATAGAAACAAGATAGAGACAAAAAAGTCTACTACGAACATAGACGGGATACACGGGTGGTTTGTAATACACACACCTTCAATCAACACTTTCTTGAGTACCTAAATGACACCCTTAATCGACGTCAGAAACATATGCAAATCATACAATACCCCAACTGGTGCATTCATGGCATTAAAAAATATCAGTTTACAGATTCATCCCGCGGAGTTTGTCGCTGTGATCGGAAAATCGGGCAGTGGCAAATCGACTCTCATGAATGTATTGACCGGGATTGATCGTGTTGATAGCGGTGAAATTATCATTAACAAGCTGCCGATTCATAGTCTCGACGAGGCAAACCTCACCGCATGGCGTGGGAAAAATATTGGCATCATCTTCCAATTTTTTCAATTACTCCCGACCTTGACTGTCGCAGAAAATATCATGTTAGCCATGGATTTTTGTCAAACCTACCCACCCAAAACGCGCAGGCCTCGAGCCCTCTCATTATTGGAAAAACTCGGCATTCTTGAACAAGCCGACAAACTTCCTTCGGCGCTCTCTGGTGGGCAACAACAACGCGCGGCGATTGCTCGTGCGCTTGCCAATGATCCCGCTATCTTAGTGGCCGACGAGCCAACCGGCAATCTCGATACTGAAACTGCCTTAAGCATTATGCGGCTTTTTTCAGCCTTGGTTAGCGAGGGGAAAACGGTGGTCATGGTCACCCATGAACGAGATTATCGTGATTTCTTTTCTCGTACGATTAATTTATCCGATGGACAGCTCGATGGACAGCTCCTTGAGCCGCTTACGGTCGCGACAACATCTAGCGAAACGCAAGAGGTGCAATATGCTTAGCACGCGATGGATTAAATTGCTGCGCGACGTACAGCTTACGCCTGGTCGTATTATTCTGATGGTGATAGCGATTGCAGCTGGCGTCTTTGGACTAGCGACCATGTTCACTAGCTACGTCATTTTAGATCGGGAAATTCCTATCAATTATCTAGCGACCAATCCTGCGTCTGCGACTATTAAATTAGATCGCATCGATGAACGACTGCTCAGTGAGGTCAGGGCGTTTCCGGGCATAGGCGCAGCGCAAGGCAGCAGCACTTTTCATACCTCGATTGTCAATGACAGGTCAACACCCGGTGCGCCGCAAGAAATAAAAATCTTTGCCAATCTTGATTTTTCAGAAAAGACGATCAGCCGCATTTTCCCAAAAGAAGGCGCGTGGCCACCGCCGCCAGACTCACTACTTTTGGAACAAGAATCTCTCAAACAATTACAACGCAAAGTCGGAGATAGCTTGACGATAGACCTAGGTGATGGTCGCAGCAAAACCCTGCTGATTGCAGGCACTGTGCATGACCCCGCTATGCCAACACCCAGCATGTCCGCATTTGCCTATGTGAGCTTAGCGACGATGCGTGGTCTAAGTGATGGCAAAAATCCCCAAAATTTACAAATAATCGTGAGTAAAAAAACGCTCGATGCCAAACACATCGAGGGGGTCGTGACCCAATTGACGGGACGCCTGACACAACTTGGCTATCAAATAGAAAGGATACAAATACCGCCACCAGGAGAGCATCCGCATCAGGCTATTATGCAAGGCGTATTGATCATGTTGATGTGCTTTAGTCTGCTCGCCTTATTGCTCAGCAGTGTACTCAGTGCGTCCATCATTGAAGGTCTAATGGCGCAACAAAGTCGACAAATGGCGGTAATGAAAGCCATCGGTGCCAGCGTCTCACAAATCGCTGTACTGTATTTCACTTTCATCTTCATGATTTCTGCGTTAGCGACAGCGATTGCCGTGCCTGCTGGCCTAGCAGCCGGGTTCGCTTTGTCCAAATTAGTTTTACTCAAAATATTAAATTTCAGCTTACACAGCAGCGCCTTACCAATAGCACCGCTATCTTCACTTATACTGACTGGCATCTTATTACCGATGCTGATCGCCGCGAGATCCATTCTCGCAAAAACACGCGTTAGCGTTCACTCTGCCTTAAGCAATTTTGGAACAAGTCAGCAGCATTATTCCGCTGTGGGTAATTGGAAAATCATCGATAAGCTCACTTGGATTAATCGAAGTTTGATTATGTCCTTACGAAACTGTTTTCGAAACCGCGGGCGCTTGATCTTGAGTTTGGTACTCTTAAGCAGCGCAGGTGCGATGTTTATCAGTAGTCTCAACGTTAAAAATGCCTCACAACAGCATTTGCTCAATGCGGCCACGGAACGCCATTACCAACTCGAAGTGATTAGCAAGATGCCGCAGGATCAAACAAAAATGAGACAACTATTGCAGGGCATCGATGGTATACAAAGTATAGAAGCGTGGCCTGCTAGCCGTGTCGCGCGCGTTGGCAAATCGGGCATAGAAATCGAACGATCCTATCCAGACGGCGCGCATGGCACTTTGACCATGGTCGCTATGCCAGTGCAGAGTCAACTGATCGACTTACCACTCACGCAGGGGCGGAAGCTGACTGCCGAAGACCTCGATGCGGTCATTCTCAATCAAAGAGCATTGGCATTTTTTCCCAATACCAAAGTAGGCGACAAGATACAAATCAGTAGTTTCGGAAAAATTAAGACCCTACAACTCACTGGCATTGCGCAACAAAAAATGACTGGGGCGACAGCCTATATATCCCCTGCCACCCTAGCCACGTTAGCCACGCTGTCGAACCAGAGTGAACTAAGCCGAAACTACAAAATCGTCAGCACACAAAAAAGAGAATCAGAACCAGAACTCACCGCACTTGCCAACACGATACGCCAAGTCCTCAAAGACCATCAAATCCCAGTTGCTGCCATTGTTACCGAAACGATGTTAAGAACGGAAGTGGACGGCCATTTTAATTTGCTGATTTTATCTTTGTTGTTTATTGCACTATTGATGGCAAGCGTCGGGGCTTTGGGATTAAGCGCGACCATCAGCAATAATGTAGTCGAACGCACCCGCGAGTTTGGCATTATGCGAAGCTTGGGCGCAAGCCGTAGCACGATCATGCAAAACATCATCGTCGAGGCCTGCATGATTACAGCCATCAGCTATTTGTTAGCAGTCATTTTCGCCCTGCCACTCTCTGCATTCATCGGTCACTTTGTCGGTGAGCTATTAATGGAAGAGGCATTCCCCCTAGTCGTTTCTTGGCAATCTTTAGCAATTTGGTGGCTCATTACGACCTTCATTGGCATAGCCGCTTCAGCGGTGCCTGCATGGCACTCAGCACGGTTGAGCATACGGGAGGCGCTGGTGTTTCATTAGGCTTTTCCTTGCCCTTTTGAAGTAGATACTTTGCGCTTGAGTAGCGTGCGCCCTATCCAATACAAAGTCGTTACAAACGCCAACAGGACGGGGATTGCCAAGACCGGAATCCCCAGCAAATTGCTCTTACGAACGATCGTTGGGAAAACTTGCATTTGCCCAGTGAAGAACGATAGAACCGTCGCTGAACCTCAGCATTGAGCGTACTGCAATCCGTGATCCAATATCCCATGGATAATCGCACTAAGGTTTATTTCGATACTGATAATTTCAGTGACGCGTCGATGCTGCGCATTAATTCGTCGAGCTTGATGGGCTTGGTTAGATAGTCGACAAAGCCGACTCCAAGGCACATCTCAATGTCTCTTGGTAGCGCGTTGGCGCTAACTGCGATGACTGGAATATGTGCCGTCAGAGGGTCGGCGTGCAGGATTTTCATTGCCTCGATCCCATTCATGCCTGGCAGGTTAATGTCCATCAGAATAAGGTCTGGCTGGTGGGCGCGTGCAAACTCGATGCCAAGCTCTCCATCGGCTGCGCTCAACATGCGCAGGTCAGCACGACGATTAAGACATTGCTCGATGAGGTTCAGGTTGACTGGGTTGTCTTCCACATAGAGCAAGGTGCGCTTCGGCGCGCCATCCGACACCTTGGGCAGCTCTGGTAGCTTAGGCGCCGTTTCCTGAATGTCTAACTGCGGAGCAGAAGCGGGTTTGAATTCGATCCAGAACACGCTCCCCACCCCGACCTTGCTATCCACGCCAACCGCACCTCCCATCAGTTCGATCAACCGCTTGCTTACGACTAGGCCGATGCCCGTACCCTGCTCTAGGCCGGACTCCTTGCCGAGACGATTGAAAGGCTGGAATAACTGCGTCAGTTGTTCCTGCGTCATTCCAAAGCCAGTGTCTTGAATGCTGATACGAATCGACTTTGAGGCCATCAAAGCGCACGTGATAGTGACCGTGCCACTCGGCCGGTTGTACTTGATGGCATTGGAAAGAAGGTTGATCAGAACCTGTTTTGCGCGGGTTCGATCAGCCTCAATAAAATAGGCCGATGCAAGTGGTGCGCAGGTGATGGTGATGGTCCGATCATCTGCCTGCGGACCGACCATATCCTGACAGTCGCTGATCAATTCGGCAAGCGAGACTGGCTCCAACGACAACATGATCTTACCCGATTCGATCTGCGCCAAATCGAGAATCTCGTTGATGAGTTCCAGTAAATACCATCCAGCGCGCAGGATCTGCTCAAGGTTTTGTTTCTGCGTCAGTGTTGGCGCTGGAGAATCAGAGTCGATCAGTTGGGCAAAGCCAAGGATGGCGTTGAGTGGCGTACGCAACTCATGACTCATGCTGGAGAGAAATTCTGACTTCCCGAGATTAGCCTTTTCTGCCACGGCGGTGGCGTGCTCTAGCGCAGCATTTTTCTCATGCAGCAGTTGATCAAGGTGTTTGCGCTCGGTGATATCGCGAGCTGAGGCGAACACGCCTAGCACGTTGCCCTCGTGATCTCGGAAAACGGCGGCGTTATACAGCACGTCCATGATGCCGCCCTTCGTGTGACGCATCGTGAGGGGGTAATCGCGTAGCGTGCCCTCCGAGAAGACTTGTTGGTAGCCGGTGCGCGCCTTGTCGGGTTCGGTGAAATAGTCTGAAAAATCTGTGCCAATGAGTTGCTCACGCGGCACGCCCGTTGCCTGCACGGAGGCTTCGTTCACATCCGTGATCGTGCCGTGCACGCTGATGGTGACCAATGGGTCCAGATTAGCTTCAATCAAACTGCGTGCGTAATGTGAGATCTTTTCGGCAACATCTTTAACTTGAGAAAGTTCGGCCGTCCTAGCGAGCACCGCGTCGGCTAATCTGTCACCACGTTTTTCTAGTTCGACCGAGGAGGTCTCGATACGCACAATCATGACGTTGAACGCTTGCGCTAGTTCGCCGATTTCATCGTTTTGTTCTAGCTTTAAGCGGTGCGTGTAATTGCCGTGTGCTAACTGCGTTGTGCCCTGCTCAAGAATGCGCAAAGGGCGCAAGATACGTAGCCTGACAAGTAGCCAGACAAAGATGACGAGAGCAGCCATCGTAAAAATAGTGACGCCGATCGACACTTGCATCGTGCGCAAGGCCGACTTAGCCTGCTCCCGATTGCTTCGGATCAGTTCATTTCCAATATCGATCACTTCTTGGATCAGTACCACGAGCGACGAAACGGCGCGCGTACGCGCGGACACCTCAATATCTGTCAGAGGAAGAGTGACCCCATCCATGCTAGCCCCAGACATACCGACCAAGCGCGGATAGATGATCTGCATCAACGCAATCTTCTTTCTAATCTGATCCAGATTGGTCTTCTCACGCGGGGTGGTAATGCGCATGCGGTCAATTTCACCACTGACGCTCGCCATCTTGCGCGACCACTGATCTTGACTCCGCGTCTCGTTAAACAAAGAAGTTTGCAGCACCACTTGACTGAGTTGCGTGGCGCTATGGATCAAATCCTCGGCGGCATTGATATCACTAGTGGCCTGCTCGACATAGCGCGTTGCATGCAACGTCATGCCAACGGCGGCCGGAATAATCACAGCCGCTAGCAACAGCAACCCGTTAATTTGTGAGCGGATCTTCAAGGCAGCCCCTAGTAAATGACCGTTACTGCAGTCGGTAGCAACGCTTTGAGGTGTTGATATTTCATGAAATTGAGGTAGTTAGGCATTGGTCTGGACGCAACCAGCCCTTTCTTCATGGCCCAGCGTGTTTCATCTTCCAGCGCCAGCAGCATCGCCTCGTCGAGCGTGAGAGTGTAATCCTCAGGATCAAATAGTTTAGCCATCATGGCATCATCCATCTTGAGTGCATCGCCCACGGAACGGCGTGCCGCAACCGGATTGGCACGGCTTGCCTGATTGGCCGCAATCAAGCCGCGCAAGACTGCTTGCACTTCTTGCGGATGGCTGTCAATGTAGGATGGCTTACCCACCAGTAAAAAACGGAACGCATACACATCTTCCCCATAAAAGACCTTAATCCGATCGCCCATTTCCGCTTCCAGTTTGGCTAGTAAAGGTTGATACATCACGACTGCGTCAAGTCGGCCAGCCTTGAAGGCGCTAACGCTGGCGTCCATCTCCAGGTCGTTCTGTATCACCGCATCGCTTGGAATGCCATGAATTTGCAGCATGGCGTCAAGAAAGTAGGTCAAATTGGTGCCCTTGGCCACGCCGATGGACTTGCCTTTGAGACCTTCAATTTGCTGGATGCCGCTATCACGATGGACAATGATTGCCAGCGAGCGACGGCTCTGCGAAATGCCCGCCAATATGGCAATGTCAGCGCCACCCAGAAGCGCGAACATGGTCGGGGTATCGCCTACCACAGCCAAATCCGCCTTGCCTTCGATAACCAACTTCAACGCATCTCTACCAAGTTCGAAGGGTTGGCTTACAACATCCACGCCAGCCTTGCGGAACAGTCCCTGCCCAGAAGCAATCATCATCAGAGCGCTGTTGATCTGCATGGGTAACGCGATCGACACCTTGGTCACCGTCATCGGAGGGGCGACTGGCGAGCGTAAGGCGAGATAAGTTATGACACCGGCTGCCAGGACCACGAGCGCCAACAGCGCAATGGGCTTTTTTCCACGCCACGTGTGGCCGTTATTAAAAGAAATTGTCATGCATTGGTTTCCTTATTGAATCAAAAAAGCCCGAAAACCAAGGCTGGCGCCAAAAGCTGGCCATATTGTCCTAAACCACTCCGTTGGCCGCGCATGATGCCACACTTTTTTGGCGCCATGACTGCGTTGTTCTTCTTCGTGGTCATCTAACTAAAGAATTTACGATAATCCTAGAAACGGCAGTTAGACGGACATGCGTGTGCATATTTTCGGTTTCCCAGCAAGGCGAGACGAGGACGCGGCCACTATGCCGCCAATGCGATAGATGGCTTGTATGAAGCTTCTGCCTTCATTGCTATATGCACAACCCAGTAAACCGACATTTAACCCAGAATTTCCATTAGGATTTGAGATGATGGTGGATGCACTTTTCGAGGCAGTTTTTACGTGAATGAGGCGCAAATAGCTAGCTATTTGCAACGAAGAACGAAAAAAATGACCGAAAATGCGCCG
>JAYVHZ010000471.1:0-3143 GCA_043770645.1 Undibacterium sp.
TGACACATCCAACTATCACACCCGCGATCAATCAGTTATTCCCAAAGCCTTTATGGCAATGGTTTGAACAAATCTGCGCCATTCCCCATCCATCCAAACATGAAGCTGCTTTGAGCGCACATATTCAAGCTTGGGCGAAAGAGCGCGGCTTACCAGTGATCGTGGATCAAGTCGGTAACTTAATTATTCGCAAAGCGGCAACGCCCGGCATGGAAGATCGTAAAACCGTGGTCATCCAAGCCCACCTCGATATGGTGCCGCAAAAAAATGTAGATAAAGTTCATGATTTCACCAAAGACCCGATCGAAGCTTGGGTCGATGGCGAATGGGTGAAGGCACGCGGCACCACGCTGGGTTCAGATAATGGCATCGGCATGTCATCAGCTTTAGCGATTTTGGGCTCGTCTGATATTCAACACGGCCCACTCGAAGTCTTGCTGACTGTCGATGAAGAAGCTGGCATGTCAGGCGCATTTGGCTTGCAAGCAGGTATGTTAGAAGCAGAGATTTTGATCAATACCGATTCTGAACAGGAAGGCGAAATCTACATGGGATGCGCTGGTGGCGTCGATGCCAAAATCGATTTCCCCGTCCTCTGGCAAGATGCTAATCCTGAACAACTTGCTTTCACCTTATCGATTTCCGGACTCAAGGGCGGTCACTCTGGTGTCAACATCCACCTCGGGCGCGGCAATGCGAACAAACTGTTGGCGCGCTTTTTCGCAGGACATTCAAAACAATTAGGCATTGCGCTTAGCCATCTCCAAGGCGGTTCTTTACGCAATGCGATTCCGCGCGAAGCCCAATGCAGCTTTACCTTGCCGGTTGACAAACTTGACTTACTCAATCAAAGCATTGCCGATTACGAACGCTTATTACAAACCGAATTGGCAGCGACCGAGCCCGCATTACGACTACAATTGCGCGATTGCACATCCCCTAGCAAAGTCTTACAAACCACCACACAGCAGCAATTAATTCATCTAATTAATGCATGCCCAAACGGCGTAATGCGTATGAGTGATGAAGTCGTCGGCGTGGTGGAAAGCTCACTCAATCTTGGCGTCATCACGACCGCAGACAGCAGCGTCGGCATTGTTTGTATGGTACGTTCCTTGATTGATAGTGGTCGCGAGTATATCGAAAGTCAATTGCAATCCTTGTGTGATCTAGCTGGTGCCCATATCCAATTTGAAGGCTGCTACCCGGGCTGGAAACCGGATAATCAATCTCCGGTTATGGCGATTGTCAAAGACACTTATGAGAGTATTTATCATCGTGCACCGGAGATCATGGTGATTCATGCGGGATTAGAATGCGGCCTATTCAAAAAGCCTTATCCCCATCTGGATATGGTCTCTATCGGGCCAACGATTCGTTTTCCCCATGGACCAGATGAAATGGTCAATATCGAGACTGTTGGACAATATTGGACACTGCTGTTGGCTGTTTTGCAGAGAATTCCCAAGAAATCAAATAATTCTTCGATGAATTAAACAACTAGCTGCCAGATTCGGGGAGAACACCATGCTTCAAGGTTTATCAGATAGAAACATGCCTGTTCTTTTTCGGATCGCTACACTTCTCTGCGTCATGCTGGTGAGCCTCGGCGCTCATGCGGCGACCGTCGACCGCTTTGAACGTATCACGCCCGAGCAGGCTGCTTACTCCCCACAAAAATTAGCCGAGTTACAAAAGTTTCTCGAACAATCGGGCTCGGAATCTTTACTCCTACTGCACGATGGTAAAGTGTTTTTTGAATGGGGTAACATTCGCCAAAAGCGCTCAATTCACTCCATGCGAAAAGCCCTTTTGAACGGCTTATTTGGACATTACGCCACGCGGCATTCCTTGGACTTACAGCAAAACTTAGCACAACTCGCGATAGACGATGTGCCCCACGCACTGAGCGCACAAGAAAAACAAGCGACGCTGTTTGACATCTTACGCTCACGTTCTGGCATCTATTTACCAGCGGCAGCAGAATCTGCTGGTATGCAAGCCGCACGTCCGCCACGCGGATCGGCACTACCTGGGACGCAGTTCTACTACAACAATTGGGATTTCAATGTCGCGGGACGAATTTTTGAGCAACTCAGCAAGCAAAGTATTTTCGACGCTTTTGCAGAACATATTGCCAAACCACTAGGCATGTTGGACTTTGAACATCGTATCGCGCAACAAGCACCCGAGACTACGAAAGAGATGCAAGAGCTTGATGCCTACTATCAATATGAGCCTTTGAATTCGCGCTTTCCTGCTTATCATTTCCGACTATCTGCGCACGATCTGGCACTGTACGGACAACTCTTTCTCAATCGTGGTCAATGGCAGGGGCAACAACTGATCAGTCAAGAGTGGATTCACGAAAGCACCAAACCACATTCCATCACGCAGCCCGAATATGGTTTAGCTTACGGCATGCTATGGGATGTCTTGGTTCCCGAAGTCGGTGAAGATCGGCCCGCATTTTTTCATACGGGCGTTGATGTTCACATGCTGGGAATTTATCCGAAACACAAGTTGGTACTCGTACACCGTGTGAATACTGAGCAAGCCTACAGTTTTCGTGAGCGCGATCTCATCAGCTTGATCCGTCTTGTGCATGCAGCACGCTTACCATAGTCGTCAAAAAACTGTTACGACGAACGGATGATTTGCGCCAAACTTAGTACCAGAGCCTCCATCTCCTCGACTGGCACTTGCGCATAGCCCAACATCAAACCAGATTGAGAATGGCGAGATTTTCCTAGGCTATGCACACTCAAAGCTGGCACCACGATTCCCATCGCCAAAGCACGCTGACTGATCAAGATATCGTCTCGCGCTTGATCAATAAAATAGAGAGAGAGATGCATCCCTGCACTGTCTCCTTGGATTTGTGCCAGATCACCTAGATGGCGCATCAACAGCGGCACCAAGGCGTCTCGTCTTTGTTTATACAGACGACGCATGCGCCGCAAATGCACCAAAAAATGCCCGTCACGAATAAACTTCGCCAGACACAGCTGTTCGGCAGAACGCCCCCGTAAGGACGCTTTCGCCACTAAACTACGCATCGCTAAAACGAGATTTTTGGGAAAGATGATGTAAGCAATCCTCAGCGCGGGAAATAGAGTCTTACTAAATGTCCCCAAATACAC
>JAYVHZ010000472.1:0-3462 GCA_043770645.1 Undibacterium sp.
GCGACCATCACCTGGAACTGGCAAGAGACCATCCCAGTTTGGGCGTATCGGGGTCAAACCTCCGGGTACCCAGCCGATATTGCCGCGAATGTCGGCATAGACTTGATTCAATGTTGGTGCTCCCCAGTGCAGCATCGCTTGTTTGAATTGCTTAAAGTTTTGGGCACGCATGTAATCGATGCTACCAAAATAGGGCGCCATACCTGCTTGCAACCATCCAGTGCGCACAGCGTAGGCGCGGTTTTTCTCTAGCTCTTGAAAGATCATAGGGCCATGGCGTGTAAAAAGTAAATCTGCACCTTGGGCTTGACCGCCTCTGACTTTGAATGTTTCTTGCTGCTTGCTGAAATTGATCCACTGACCGCGATATTTGTATTGCATGGGATTGGCGGGATTGGTCTCATAGACATACAAATCTTCTTGATCAATGCTCATGATGGTTAAGCCAAAAGCGATGTTGCCATTGTGCCCAATCGAAATGCCGGGGAGTGCTGGTTCGCCCGCCCCAATCACATTGAGTCCCGGCGCATGTAAATGGGCGATGTAACGCAGTGAAGGCGCAGAATAAGCACGGTGTGGATCGTTTGCCAGAATGGCGCGCCCGGTGGTGGTTTTGGATGGGGCAATCACCCAATTGTTGCTGCCTTCCATACGCTCACTACCGTCATCTTGGATCGCGTCATGTTGCGCTAATTGTGTCGATTCATCGAGATGTTGATTGCTAAGTTGTGAAACGCGCATGCTGTTTTGGCTAAATTCGACATTTTGCGTGGCAAGGGTAAATTGGCGCAGCACACCTTCTGGCAAGCAAGGATCAAGACCTACTGGGATCGATGTTGTCCATGCAGGCGATAAGCCTTGACGTACCTCATCTAAGGGTAAATTGCCAGTACAAGCAAGCTTGGCACGAGCGACCTCGGAAGTGAGATTGCGCGTTAAGCCATGGCTGCGAATGCGCACTACATCTTCAGCTTGCCATTTGGCCGGCGTATATTTCAAGATCTTGAATTCAGTAGGCAAAGCGTTTGGGTTTTTGCTGAGATAGTCAATGTAGGCATTGATGCCAGCGACAAAATTGGCGCTGATGCCTTGTGCTTGGGTGCCGTAGGCAGCCCATTCTTTTTTCATGTCGCCACGATAGAGAAATAAACGGGCGGCGCGGTCTTGTTCCAAAAATTGCAGACCAAACGCTTCGGTGAGCTGCCCCAATCCACGGCGGCGCCATAAGTCGAGTTGAAATAGGCGATCGCGTGCCGCATTAAAACCTTGTGCGAAAAACAGATCGTTTTCGTTCTCGGCGAAGATGTGTGGCACGCCCCAGCGATCGACTAGGATTTTGGCTGGTTGTTGGATGCCATTGACAGACCATGTTTGTTGCCGAATATTGTCTTGCGGGTTGGCTTGTGCTTCGCTTTTAGAAACAACTTGAAGGCCTAGCAGTCCTACAGTTAATTGAAGCAGGCACGTGAAATATGGAATTTTTTTGTTCGGCTTGATTTGGGAGTGCATGCTTGTCATTATCGTGGTGGCGGTCATTTTGTGTCAATTTAAGAAAAACCGTCGGTAGTATAGAGTCAATTAAACCGATTTCGGCACGCTAATTTTGCATTTCGTCGCAAGTCGTTTGTTTTAAGACCAAGATCCGCTTAGCATTCACTCATGCTCATACACCGTAGCGACTGTGCTCGGGTGTTTTGTTCAACCTAACCTGAAAATGTACAAATCATGGAACAGTCAGTCACTCCACACGCCGCTGAACAGCGACTCCCTAGCAGCTTTCCTGAATTTCAATCGGTCGCACCAAATGAGCGAATTGAGGCTCTTGATGTGATCCGCGGATTTGCATTGATCGGCATTTTCTTTATGAATATTGAGTGGTTTAATCGCTCTTTTTTGACATTTGGAACAGGCATACCCGCCAATGTTCAAGGGCTTGACTGGTTGGCATCTTACTTCGTCAGTTTTTTTATCGCGGGCAAGTTTTGGACTATTTTTTCCTTGTTGTTCGGGATGGGATTTGCGGTGATGTTAAATCGTTCCCAGGAAACCGGTAGAGCTTTTGTAAAACCTTATCTTCGCCGAATCGCGGCCTTGGCAGTTTTTGGGATTTTGCACAATGTTTTATTGTGGCCGGGTGATATTTTGTACAGCTATGCGTTTACTGCAGCCGGTTTGCTGATCATTTTATTTGGTCAATGGAAGTGGATAGTCGCGAGTATGGTGGCATTGTTGGGGATCTGTTTTTTGCCAGAAATGGGCTCTTTTAGTGCAGTAGTTGGCGGCATTGGTTTTATGGGATTCATTGCAATTTTTATTCGTAACGAGCGTATCGTTTCATTGGTTGGAAAAAAAATGCCTTTGTTTTCTGCGATCTGTCTGGTGATCGCCATCTTGTTAATGATAGCCGCGACTGCTAGCTGGTTTGTGCCAGCGATGCGTGAACCACGCAATGGGCTTACCGGCATGACTGCCGTGTTTTTCATCATGAGCTATTTATCCGCGAAGTTTCATCAGCCTGTGCAAGATCGTTTTTGGCGTGCTGGTGTGCTCATTTATGCTTTACCGTTTGCGATTAGTGTCGTTTTTGGTGCGATATCTTATCAACAGCCTTTGTCGAATCCTTTTCACTCACCTGAGGCTGTCAAGCTTGCCGCAGAAAAATTAGCTAAGAAAAATGCGGAAGAAGCGGCCGAGAAATTAGCGAAAACCAAAGGTGACAAGCTTGAGAAAAAAGTCGACACGAAAGATGCAGTATCGAAGCCAGCGGTCAAACAGCCAGAAAAAGTCAAAACAGAAGCCGAGCGCAAGCTTGAGCGCGATGCGGATACTATCAATCGAGTTAATGAAAGTCGCAAAGACGCAGAGCGTGATGTCCTCGCAATGACGACTGCAAGCTATCCAGAATTTGTGAAGCATCGTTTTTCCGAATTTATGAAAGGTCCGTTTAACGCGGCAGGACAAGCTTTTGCAGCGATTGCTTTATTCTTGCTGGGTGTTTGGTTTGTTCGTGCCCAAGTGATCACGAGAGCGCGAGAAAATTTAAGCTTGTTTCGCCAGATTGCACTCTTTGGTTTGCCAATTGGATTGGGCCTAAGTCTGGTTGCCAGTAGCATTGCCGTTAGTCATGTACCTGGAGTCTCTGGTGATGGTTGGCAATTGACTCAATCACTCTTGATGTTGGCTAGCCTCCCAGCGAGTCTTGCTTATGTGAGCGTCGTTGTTTTGATGTTGCACAGTTCTTCGATTTTTTCAAAGATTCAGGTCTTAGCACCATTTGGTCGTATGGCATTGACAAACTATCTGATGCAATCGGTGATTCAGGCAAGCTTCTTTTATGGTTGGGGCTTAGGAAACTTCGGGATGGGGCGTGCGCAACAGTTGGGCTTCGCAGTGTTAGTAATCTGCTTCCAGATTTTATATAGTCACTGGTGGTTGGCACGTTTCCGCTATGGACCTTTGGAA
>JAYVHZ010000473.1:0-4311 GCA_043770645.1 Undibacterium sp.
CCTCCTCTCTGAAGATCGCAGCCGAGGTAGCTGTCTAAGCGCGTAGTGGCCTCGCGAACTTGCGTTTTGTTTCCACCCATTTTATAGGTAGTTTCCAACTGATCATCGATCGATAGCCGCCTGCAACGCACCTGAACCATATCACTTCGATTGGCATTCACGGTAAATGCAAAATCATTTTCGCTTTTGAGCAAGTAACCATGACTTCTCTTCTCTCTCATACCAAGTAAGTCTAGAAACAAAATGCGCAAAAACTTGTCTCTTATTTCGATACCGTTGATAGAGAATCCTGAGTCAGAAAACCAATGCTGACTTTTCTCAGACTTGCCCCAACCAGTTTCTGTGCCCGTGATTTCAAAAGTGTCGCTATGACCTTGCAGCTTCTGCTGATATACCGTGTCACTTAGTCGCCAAGTCGGGCGTTTAACATTGAATTGATCAGCATGTTGTTTGAATTCATGATTGAGAGGAATCGATTGATCTTGCACTGTCTGGCAGGCACTGAGGAGAAAAACTGCAGAGATGAAAGTGAGTTTGAGGCGCATAGTGTTTTCGTTTAAAAATAGTATTACTGATGAGCGATGGAGCGATTCAGCGATTGAGCGGGTGCATTATTCCCAATCGACACGGAAAAGTAAATTTTTTCATCTTGGTATCGTTGCACGATGCTTTATAGATCTTTACATAAACAATCTATCCAGAAAAATGTTCCGCAAAGCTATTGTGGCGGTTTATTGGAGGCCTTTTTTCCAGACTCAACATCGTGGAAACGCCTTCATCCTATCAGCAATAATTTCATGTGAAAATATAAACTTTGGTTTTAAACGCAGCAAGATTTTCATATCTTAATTCCGTCTTTTCGGTACTTGAATCCAGTAATTCTGCAGTTCGTCGCATTACGGTCGCAATTGACATGGGCCTTCGATAAAGTACACACATCGAAACACAAATCGATAAAACAAAAGCGACATAAAACCCTATTTCGCTAACCATTTTCAGACCATTTTTAGGAGAAATACCATGAAAACATTAACCGCAACTGCTCTCGTTTCTGCAGCTTCTGCTTGTTTAACTTCTTTGATTTTTGTTGGTATCGTGAACGTCGCGACCACTGCAGATGTTGAAGCGTCAGTCGCACCAATTCAAACCGTTACTGTTAGCGCAAAACGTATGAGTGATGAAGATAAATTGGCTTATGACTTAGAGATGTCGCAAATGGTCGTGACGCAGGTTATTGAAATCCGCGCCAAGCGTTTGACTGCTGCTGAAAAAGCGAAGATGGCAGCGGAGTAATTGTCTGCAAAGCGTCAGCGTAAGAGAAATTATCATTCCAGTTCCAGTTGTCCTTGCCATAGCTGACCACTGTAATTTGTTTAGACTGTCGAAGCTGTCAATTTTTGTATCGATTCGCACGCATCCAGTCGCGTAGTTCGTAGTACCAATAAGCGCATTGCGCTGCCATCAGACCGAGAGAACCAAAGGTCGGTGGTAAACCATAGCGCTCTAAGCCAGCGGGTAGAACTTGTTTGTTGAAGATGGCAGTTGCCACCAGTTCACCCGCCACCGTAGTTGGTGCCACACCATGGCCGCCAAATCCCATTGCATACCAGATACCATTCGGCAAACAGCCGATCTGTGGCATCTTGTGTTGGGCGTAACTCATCAAGCCACTCCAAGCATATTCAATTTTGGCATCGGCAAATTGCGGATAGACTTTACGCATATCAGCTGCCAGTAGTGCTGCAACTTCATGCGCCTGGCGTTCTCGAATGGAGATCCGACCTCCCCATAACATGCGAGTATCGGCAAGCGGGCGATAATAATCAAAAGCGAAACGTGTATCGTAAATTGCAGGACTATCTTTGCCGTGCTTGAATGCCATTTTTAACTGATCGCCTAAAGGCTCGGTCGCCATCACATAGGTAGCAATTGGCAAAACAGCGCGGGCTAGTTTTGGATACAGTTTGTCGATATAACCACCACAGCAAACAACAACTTGTTTTGCTCGTACCGTCGCTTTCTCGGTGCGAATAATTTTTTCTTCGCCCTCAGTGTCAATCGCGCTGACTCGTGTTTTGGTGAAAATCTGTACGCCTCGTTGCGCAAGTATTCGTGCTTTACCGCATGCGTATTTCAATGGATGAAAATGGAAAGCATTCTTTTCATGCAGAGCACCAAAGTAGCGCGTAGTCTGCAAGTGCTCACGCGTCTTTTCTTGTGACCAGCTATCCCATTCAACATCGAATTCACGCAACATGAAGTCACGTTGATTTTGTAAAAACTTGGCGTCGTTAAACCAGTTTGCTAGCAAGACACCTTGCGTATTGATCTCGCAATCAATCTCGTATTGTTGTATGCGGCGACGAATTAACTCGACCGCGTCTAAGCTGAGTTGATAGAGTTGTTTAGCAGAAGCCGAACCAAGTTGATTAAGTAGATCCCGATTATCTAAACTATAACCACCGAATACAAAGCCACCATTCCGACCCGAAGCGCCATGCCCAATTTGTTCGGCTTCTACTAACACAATATCGCGGATACCTCGCTCAAGTAGGCCAAGCGCTGTTGCCAGACCAGCGAAGCCGCCACCAATAATGCACACTTCACAATCGAGATTTTGCTGCAATTGCGGATAGTTGTCGTTTGGTGCGGATGTTTGATAATAGGTCGAAAGAGAGAGCGTAGACATGGAGATTAAAGTATCAATATGGGGGCTTAGTCTATAAATAATCGTATCAAATTGAGCGCAGCCTAGAGACTATATCTCGATTGTATTAATTATCTTCTGATTTTTTCTAAAACTGATTTGATAAACGGCTCTTTGGCATCGGTATAAGCAGATTTATCATCAGCGTATTGAGCAGCAAGGCGCAGTTTTAATTGTTGGTACTCAGATCGCAATTGAGCATCCGTGCGCAACAAATCACGAAATTTCAGATGCTCGCACCAAATCCGTGAGCCAATTTCCACGCCATGTACGTGGATGCGCAAACTATCCGAGGAAGATTTGACAAAGTAGCGTCGTGTCGGAATATCTTGCTCGTATTTGGAGACATAGCCGAAACCGAGTGTATCCAATGAAGTTATCTGCGATTCAATCTCGTTTAATGAGTTTGTGCCGAGTAGTACATCAATCACGGGTTTCGCACATAGCCCGACTACTGCAGTGCTGCCTATATGTTCTATCTGTGTGCTGTCAGGAGAAAATGCCGTGAGTAGTTCTTGGCGAATTTTCTCGAAGAGATGCGGCCATTCTTCTGAATAAGGGCGGATGATGACGTTCGACTTCATATTAATTTTCATCGGATTTTTGTTTAAGGTGGCGCTGAGCATTTCGCTGCAATTATCGTTTTTTTACTAGCAATCCTTGACTTCAACTCGACGGCGAATATGAGCAGGAAAAGGCGCGCAACAGCGAAATAACCGGGACAAAAATAGCGTTTTTTATTTGTGCTCTAAGATCTCTCAAAGGGAAAAAGCGATTGAGAATTACGTATCCTGCGCATCAGAAATTGATTTCTTTGTCTTTGGTTTCCGGCAGTAAGTAGGTACCTATGATCAGCGACATTGCGGCTATCGCGATGGGATAATACAAGCCAGAATAAATATCGCCGGTGCTGGTCGAAATTAAAGTCGAAAAATACAGCATAAAGCCACCGAAGTACCCAGTCCCGATATGATAGGGCATGGAGATACTGGAGTAACGGATTCTGGTTGGAAAAAGCTCGACTAGATAGGTCGCAATAGGCCCGTAAGCCAAGCACACATAGAAGACAAGAATAAAGAGTAATAACACCACCATCGGTCGATTGATCGCATTACTGTCTGCTTTCTCTGGATAACTAGCAGTTCTTAGTGCGGTCTTAATTTGTTTAAGATCATTACCCTCAATACGAATGGAACCAATTTGCACCATTAAAGTGTTGTCTGGAACGATTTGTAGTGTGTGGGGGATGCCAGATGCATTAAAAAAATCTCGCAATTTTTCGCATGGGCTGAGCGGCGCGGAAAAAAGTGGAACGGCACATCGATCGGCGAAAATGGTCACAGGCGACTGCGTGATCGCTTGCTCTAAGGCGGGATTCGCATAGTGCGTGAGTGCTTTGAATATCGGGATATAAGTGAATATGGCCAAAATAAAGGCGATCATCATGATACGTTTTCGTCCGAATCGATCTGAGAGTTTGCCAGCGAGCTGATAGCATGGAATTGCCAAGGTGAGAGCGATGCCAATCAAGATAAAGGCTAGTGGAGGATCAACTTTTAAAGTCTTTGTCAGGAAAAACAAGGCGTAGAACTGGCCCGTGTACC
>JAYVHZ010000474.1:0-11118 GCA_043770645.1 Undibacterium sp.
TGAGCGAAAAACTTGATGGCGTACGAGCCTACTGGGATGGCAAACAATTGTACTTTCGCAGTGGTCGTTTGATTCATCCACCTGCGTGGTTCACAGAAAGATTTCCTACTCATCCTATGGATGGTGAGCTGTGGATAGGACGCGGACAATTTGAGCGTCTTTCGGGGATAGTGCGACGACTACAAGCAAACGATGAAGAGTGGCGACAAATTCAATACTGTTTATTTGAGTTTCCCTTAGCTGCTGGCGATTTTCGACAACGGATGCAGAACTTACAGATTACGGTGGCAAAAGTAAGTATTCCTTGGTTGCGCGTCATTCCTCATGAATCTGTAAAGTCGGTTGAACAAATCACTGCTAGGTTAAAACAATTGACTCTTCAAAAAGCCGAAGGCTTAATTCTACATCTCGCAAGTGCAGAATTTCAAGCAGGGCGCAGTGAGTTTGTTTATAAGCTAAAGCCACAGCATGATGCTGAAGCTAAAGTAGTCGGCATTCAAGCTGGTCAAGGAAAATATCAAGGCATGATGGGTGCATTGCTGCTAGAAACACCCGAGGGCAAACGATTTAAACTAGGCACTGGTTTTGATGATAGCGAGAGGAGAAATCCTCCGGCTATCGGCTCTCTAGTTACCTATCGTTATCGGGATGTGACATCGAATGGATTGCCAAAATTTGCCAGCTTTATACGTGTATATCAGGCTGATTGATATCATGCGCAATAAAAAAAGGAGGTCGCTTTTGAGCTTCCTCCTGTTCTTGTTTTGATCAGCGAAATGCTAGTTTGCAGTTCACTTATTCTTCACGACGCAAATGTGGAAACAAAATCACGTCACGAATATTTGGTGAATCCGTGATCAACATCATCAAACGATCAATGCCGATGCCACAACCGCCGGTTGGTGGTAGGCCGTATTCCAAAGCACGAATGTAATCGGCGTCGTAATACATAGCTTCTTCATCACCCGCATCTTTGGCGGCAACTTGTGCCATGAAGCGCGCTGCTTGATCTTCTGCATCGTTCAATTCTGAAAAGCCGTTTGCGATTTCACGACCAGTCATAAACAACTCAAAGCGTTCTGTAATACCAGGAACGGTGTCGGAAGCACGTGCCAACGGTGAGACTTCAGCTGGGTAGTCGATAATGTAAGTTGGCTCCCACAACTGGGCTTCTGCAGTCTCTTCAAATAAAGCTAATTGCAATGCGCCCAAACCTGCTGTCGCGAACGGTTTAACGCCAAATTTCTTCAATTCTGCCTTGATGAACTCCGCGTCACCCAATTGCTCTGCTGTGTAATGAGGCGCATATTTGTTAATCGCACCCACAATGGTCAAACGTTGGAAAGGCTTGGACAAGTCCAGCTCTTTACCTTGATATGTCAAGACTGCCGTACCGTGTGCGTCTACTGCTGCTTTGCGGATGACTTCTTCAGTAAAGTCCATCAACCATTTGTAATCAACATAGGCGGCGTAGAATTCCATCATCGTGAATTCTGGATTGTGACGTGGTGAGACACCTTCGTTACGGAAGTTACGATTAACTTCAAACACGCGATCAAAACCACCGACAACCAAGCGTTTTAAATACAATTCTGGCGCGATACGCAAATACATTTCCATATCCAGCGCATTGTGATGGGTGATGAAAGGTTTCGCTGCCGCGCCGCCAGGAATGACGTGCAACATCGGCGTTTCAACTTCCATGAAATCATGGCTGTTCATGAAGCTACGGATGGAATTCATCGCTGCGGTACGTGCTTTGAATGTGCGACGGGTTTCTTCGCTCATGATCAAATCCACATAACGCTGACGATATTTGGTTTCTTGATTCGACAAGCCGTGGAACTTATCTGGAAGAGGGCGCAGAGACTTGGTCAGTAAACGCAATTTCGTTACCTTGACAGTCAGTTCATCAGTCTTGGTTTTGAATAAAACGCCTTCAATTCCCAGAATATCGCCTAAGTCATAATGACGGAAGGCTTCCATTTCTGCTTCTCCGGTTTTATCAGTCGTCACATACAACTGAATGCGGCCGTCCGCTTTCAAACCAGAAGCATCTTGTAAAGTCGCGAACGCCGCTTTTTTTCCAGCTTCACGTTTGAGCATCATGCGACCAGCAACTACGACTTCGACATTTTGTACTTCTAAGTCTTCACGGCTGATTTCACCGTACTGGGCTTGCAGATCAGCCGCTTTATGTTGTGGACGAAAATCATTAGGAAACGCAATGCCATTCGCGCGGATCGCATTCAGCTTTGCACGACGCTCAGCGATGATCGAATTTTCGTCTTGTGGCAACTCTGCTGCTGTATTTTGTTGGTCGGACATGATTGTTCTCTAAAATTGAAATTGAATATGTGTCGTAAGCTTGCGTGGTTTAAAACTACACGCCTTGTTTGAGCGACGCAGCAATGAATCCGTCTAAGTCGCCATCCAATACTGCTTTGGTATTACCCATCTCATAATTGGTACGCAAATCTTTGATGCGAGATTGATCCAGCACGTAGGAGCGAATTTGATGACCCCAGCCGACATCCGTCTTGGTGTCTTCCAGATTTTGCTTCTCACTCATGCGCTTACGCAATTCCAGCTCAAATAATTTCGCTTTCAACATTTCCCAAGCTTCAGCACGGTTACGATGTTGACTGCGATCATTTTGACATTGCACGACGATGCCCGATGGCGCATGCGTTAAACGTACTGCGGAATCGGTTTTATTAATATGCTGACCACCAGCGCCCGAAGCGCGGTAAGTATCAACGCGCACATCAGCAGGGTTGATGTCGATCTCAAACGATTCATCGACTTCTGGATACACAAATAAACTGGAGAACGAAGTATGACGTCCGTTGGCAGAGTCAAACGGTGATTTGCGCACTAAACGATGTACGCCAGTTTCTGTGCGTAAGAAGCCATAAGCGTATTCGCCTTCAACTTTTAATGTTGCCGTCTTGATGCCTGCAACCTCGCCATCGGATTGTTCGAGGATATCCACTTTAAAACCCTTACGTTCGCAATAACGCAAATACTGACGCAGCAACATCGATGCCCAGTCTTGCGCTTCCGTACCGCCAGCACCTGCTTGAATATCGATAAAGCAGTTATTTGGGTCCATAGGATTGTTAAACATCCGACGGAATTCCATACCCTCGACCAATTCTTTCAGATGTGCAGCATCTGCTTCGATGGCTTCTAGTGTGTCTTCGTCCTCTTCTTCACGCGCCATCGCGAAAATTTCGTTGGCGTCTTTCAGATCGGAGTCGATCTTAATGAGGGTGTGAACAATGGCTTCTAAAGATTTCTTTTCTTTGCCAAGCTCTTGTGCGCGTTTAGGCTCTTCCCAAACTTTTGGATCTTCTAATTCGCCGTTAACTTGCTCGAGTTTCTCTGACTTGATATCGAAGTCAAAGATACCTCCGAAGTTCGGCTTCACGACTGGTTAAGTCGATGAGCAGGTTGGCAATACTATTGAGGCGTTCGGCTTCCATTGTGGCTTCTTTAGGTGAAATAAATAAACCTTAAATTATACCCGATTACGCTCGGAACTTGCGTTATTTGCAGTCAAAAGCGCGCATTGAGCGCGCTGTTTTCATTTGAATTGGATAGAGTCATCAAAAATGATTGTTGATGAGCTCTTTTGTCAGACTCAAGAACACACTGTAGACAGTTGCAGTGCCCGAGATTCAAGATAGGACTTAGCTATCAATTCAGATTGACTAGACGTCAATTAGTTTTACCAGACCGATTTCGATGTGGTTGACTTCGCTTGCCGATGACTTTCAAACCAAGCACTTAATTTGCCTTTAAAGCAGCTTGGACAGATATGATATTGCGTCTGGACAGATTGTCCGCCACTAGGAAGTGATTCTTCTTCTTCTAATTGGATTGTCGTAATTTTTTTTTCTGATTCAGCACTTGACCAGTTTTCATCCCAATGCGATTCTGCACCACAAACATCACAAGTCAATTTATCAAAGACTTCTTCAGTGTGTTCCAAAATTAAGACGGTTTTCATGTGCTTCATCACTACTCTCCTGATTGTTAAGACAATTGAGATAATTCCGGCTGATTATAGCTATCAGGGAAAATATTTTCCAAGTGGAAATTGTAACGCGGGAAGCCAGCTGCTTGAAGATAAATTTTGTGGTCTGTTGCTGCTTAAACCCAAATTCACTTTATTGCGCCAATTAAGAGCGGCAGTAAAGTGAAAGTGTTGATCTATTTGCGACCAGATTTGACAGGTGCTTTTTTGGGTTTTGCTGGATTGTAAGAAAGTCCAGATTTAGAAGCAGTCGGGGCGACTTTAGCAGCTAAGCGTGTTGCAGAACTTTTACCGAACGTATTTAACTTTGGCGCGGCACCTCGCTTGACTGCTACCACTCCAGCATTCACCAAATTTGCGACAACCGGTGCGCGCGACGGAATTAAGTGGCGTTCGCTACTACCAATTAAGTCACCACGCCCCATCCGTAACAAGCCTTCTTTGACGATCTCGTAATTTTCCGGTGCGTGATAGCGCAATAAAGCTTTATGAAATTTACGGATTTTGCCTGAGCGCGCAGTTTCCACCACCTCAGAATCGGCAGTGATTTTCTTTAAAGGATTTTTACGCGTGTGATACATCGTGGTTGCCAATGCCATCGGCGTGGGCATGAAAGTTTGTACCTGATCAAGCTTAAAATCATTTTTCTTTAACCACAAAGCGAGATTCACCATATCGTCATCTGTGGTCCCTGGATGCGCGGCAATGAAGTAGGGGATTAAATACTGTTCTTTGCCGGCTTCTTTTGAATATTTGTGGAACATCGCCTTAAACTCGTCATAGGCGCCGATTCCAGGCTTCATCATCTTCGATAGCGTATTGGTCTCGGTATGTTCTGGTGCAATTTTTAGTAATCCGCCAACGTGGTGTGTAACTAGCTCTTTCACGTACTCTGGCGAACGCACTGCCAGATCGTAACGCAGCCCAGAACTGATCAGAATTTTTTTCACGCCTGGAATCGCACGCGCCTTGCGATAAAGTGAAATTAATTTACTATGATCTGTATTCAAATTACTGCAAATACCCGGATACACACAAGACAATCGACGACAAGATTCTTCAATCTTTTTGTCTTTGCAAGCGAGTCGATACATGTTGGCAGTCGGACCACCTAGATCTGAAATGGTGCCGGTAAACCCCTTGGTTTTATCACGAATTTCTTCGATCTCGCGCAGAATAGATGGTTCAGAGCGACTTTGAATAATCCGGCCTTCGTGCTCAGTGATTGAGCAAAAAGTACATCCGCCAAAACAACCGCGCATAATATTGACTGAAAAACGGATCATTTCCCATGCCGGAATGCGGGCTTTGCCATAGCTAGGGTGCGGCGCGCGAGCATAGGCACGATCATAGACGCCATCCATTTCATCCATTGCCAACGGGAGCGGCGGCGGATTGATCCACACATCACGATCACCATGCGCTTGCGAAAGTGCTTTGGCATTACCAGGATTTGCTTCCAGATGAAACACGCGAGAGGCATGCGCATACATCACCGGATCATCTTTGATCGCTTCAAACGACGGTAGTCGTATCACCGTGTTGTTGTGTTTATTCTTAAGCATCGCCTGACGTTCTTCACGACTCATGATGCGAATCGCTTGCTGCTTGATCACGTCGGCTTGCTCTGCAACGACCGAATCCGCTGCCGAAGCTGGCGCTTGCCCTGTCGCGCATTTCGCATCTTTCTCCGGCATCATTTCATACGGATTGGTATGCACTTCTACTTTACCAGGTGTATCAATCTTGATCGATTGAATTTCCGACCATTCGTCGTCTGGCAGCCAGTTGGATGGCGTCATGAACGCGGTACCGCGTAAGTCACGAATCGACTTGATCGATTCGCCCGCCGCCAGTCTATGCGTTAAATCGACTATGGCCCGCTCTGCGTTACCGAATAAAAGTATGTCAGCTTTAGAGTCCGGCAAGACGGAACGCTTCACTTTATCTGACCAATAGTCATAGTGCGCAATGCGACGCAAGCTCGCTTCGATACTGCCAATGACCACATTCACTTCAGGAAAAGCTTCGCGTGCGCGTTGCGCATAGACCACCACGGCGCGGTCTGGACGTTTGTTTGGATCACCATCAGGCGTATAGGCGTCCTCGGATCGAATTTTACGATCTGCAGTATAGCGATTCACCATCGAATCCATATTTCCAGCGGTGATGCCAAAATACAGATTAGGGCGACCCAAGGCACGGAAGTCTTCTGCTGAATGCCAATCCGGTTGACTGATAATGCCAACACGAAAACCTTGCTGTTCAAGCAAACGACCGACCAAGGCCATGCCAAAACTAGGATGGTCGATATAGGCATCGCCGGTTATTAAAATGACGTCACAACTATCCCAACCCAACACGTCCATCTCGGCGCGTGTCATAGGAAGGAAAGGAGCAGCATGTTTGCCGCCAACATCGGCGCGATAGCGCGGTGAGGCGAAGAGATTTTTCGGGGCAGGATTCATGGGTGCGATTTTACCTGAATCTAAGATTGTTCGCCCGCATCAAATAAAACATCCCATCTTGTAAGCCATTGTTTTTACTAATAATTGTACGAATGTTTATGTTCGCTGCTCGACGAAACTCAGGCTTTGTAGATCTTCTATTTTATTGGGGATCATATTTGGGACAATGCGAAGTCGCTTTTCTTTTCGATTTATCTGACGAAAATTCACGATTGAATCGCCTATATTTCATTTGATGCAAGCAATCCAAGGCAACAGAGGGTAAAATCAAGCCAGCTTGAATCCATTCGATTCGTTTGGTCACAAAGTATCGCTCGGTACATTGAGCTGTCGTTTTATGCGGACTACCGGAGTTGGTTCTAATTTGTAGATGGTTTAGCGCGAGAAAAAAGATGGATTTACATTTTATTGTGAGAAAAAAGATTCAATGGCTAGCTATTTATATCGCTATCTTTATCGGCGTGATTAGCATGTCAGGCTGTGCAACAAAATCAGAATCCATACATAAAAAGGTTGATAAATCTAGTTCTGAGGCGGGATTTGATTCCAGAGTCGGTTCGGCGATTACATCACCATTAAGCGATCTTAATATCGTTAGATCCGAGATCCCAGAGATCTTAATCAATGCCCGAAAGGCGCCATATCTGATTGCATCAGGCGCAGATTGTGCTTGGTATGAAGGGGAAATTGATAGCTTGAATGCAGTGCTGGGCCCCGATGTAGATGCCGTAAAAATCGACGCAGATGGCAATATTGTTGAACGTGAACTCGGAAATGCAACAATCAATGCCTTAAAAAGTTTTACCGAAGGATTTGTACCTTTTCGTTCTTGGGTGAGACGATTAACGGGTGCCGATAGTCATGCTCGTGAGGTCGCTGCGGCTGGAATGGCGGGAATTGTTAGACGCTCGTATATAAAAGGTGTAATGAGTGCAAAGTCTTGTTCTATGCGAGCGCCAGCCATGCAAGAGTCGTCCACAACTAAATAAGTTTTTTGTTGTCCAAAACGAGCAGGTGTTCACTAAGACATTTGTCGTTGCAAATAATAATGTTATACATACGTTCCTGTTTTTAATGGTTGTAGCAATCAATCTTCATCTACATTTTTATAATTATTAGCTTATGCAAAGAGACTCTCAGATGTTTAAAAAGTTTTTCGCAGGTTTCTGTTTTATCTCATGTTCCTTAGTGAGTTCATTTGGTTTGGTTCATGCAGCCGAGAATAAAGTGGCTACCGCCACAGCAAGCAATTTAGAGAAATCCGTTGTTAAAGTCTTCTCGACATTGCGTGGCCCCGATCCATTCAAACCGTGGGGCAAAGCGTCGCCACAAGAAGTGACCGGCTCCGGCGTAGTGATTGAAGGGCGCCGTATTTTGACAAATGCCCATGTCGTGGAATATGCAAGTCAAGTACAAGTGCAGACAGGACAAGAGGGGGACAAAGTTTCTGCAACGGTCGTCGCCATTTCACGTGGTATGGATTTGGCGGTCTTAAAACTCGATGACGAAAAGTTTTTTGATAGCCATGCAGCAGTCGCGCGCAGTAATAAATTACCCGAAGTGACTGATGCCGTATTCGCTTATGGCTACCCAACCGGCGGTAATTCATTGTCAATTACCAAAGGCATCGTCTCTCGTATTGAGTTCGTTGATTACGACGGTAGCACAAGCGGCTTGCGAATTCAAATTGATGCAGCAATTAATCCAGGTAATAGCGGTGGTCCTGTGATTGCGGGTGACAAGATGATCGGTTTGGCATTTTCAGGTTTGATGAATGCGCAAAATATTGGTTACATCATTCCAAATGAAGAGATTGAAATTTTCCTCAAAGATATCGCGGATAAAAAATACGAGGGCAAACCATCTTTGCTCGACGTAACCCAAACCTTAGAAAATCCGACTGTTCGTGAATATCTCAAACTCGATAAAAGTGTGGAGGGATGCATTATTCATCGTCCCTATGATCAGACTGCGGCTTCAGTTTTGAAAGAATGGGATGTGATCACACATATCGGGGACATGGCGATTGATAATCAATGTATGGTTAGAATAAAGCCAAGCGTGCGCGTTATGTTCAAGTATAAAGTGCAGCAAGCAGCAGTCGATGGCAAAGTTGCGCTTAAGATTATGAGAGCCGGTAAGCCAATGAACGTACAAGCGCCTGTTCACATCGGCCGGCCGCATCTGATCGGTGATTTGCAAGGTGGTTACCCTTCGTACTTTATCTTTGGCCCCATCGTTTTCTCACGTGCGACGGTTGAGTATATGAGCTTCCTCAGCAACAACGCGCCAGCCTTAAACGGCTACGCTTACAATGCCAGTCCTTTGGTGACTATGCGCGGAGAAATGCCAACGAAAGATAGGGAAGAGTTGGTGGTGGTGAGTTCACCATTTTTCCCGCACAAATTGGTCACTGGTTATAGCAATCGTTTTGGGTCAGTAATTTACTCAATCAATGGGATTCCGGTGAAAAGCCTGAAACATCTAGTCACTCTGTTGCGTGATATGCAAGATGACTTGATTGTGATTCATTACGACCAACGCTATGGAGAAACCATGGTACTACCTCGCAAAGCGATGCTGGCGGAAACCGAAGGGGTTTTATCTGACAATGGCATTCGTTCACAGGGCTCTGCCGATATGATGGCAATCTGGAATACGAAATAATTTGATTAGTGTAGACAAAAAAACCAGAAAAACGATCTAAAAATCCATTTTCGATTGCCTGCTAGTTTGTACAAAAAGCGCGTCAGCACAAGCTTGATGCGCTTTTTGTATAGCTGTTGTTTCAAAAATACTTGAATGCTTGAACGTTTAAATGCATATCTGTATGGGTTTAATCAAAGCGAACATCAATTAAAAAATAGCGTTGAATTTTGAAATGCCGACCCAAATCTTCAGGGTGAACCTTAGAGTCAATCACATCAGGATAATGCATAGACTTACTCTTGGTTTTATACGGCATGATAAACGTCAAAATGCTTTGGCTTTGATTTATTGGAAAGGCGATTTCATCTGATCTTGCTTGAAAACTTTTTAGAATGAAATCCTTGTGTGTCGCGCCTAAGTTAAATTCCTTCACGACACCATAGCCCAAAAAGCGGAAATCAAATTTAGCTTTGCCATTACTGGTGCGTTGCGCCAATACGTTGAAATTGAATTCTTGCTCTTTAATTTTAAAAAACTCTTCTTCTCTTGAATCAAATATTTCATGCGTTTTGACTAGCTTACCTTTTGCATAGTCATGGATAAAAATTTTGAAATCTTTACCCCATAAATGCGTCCCAGAGAATTTTACTTTGTTATAGCTGACTCCTTGAAAGCGTAAGACGTTCATTAAGTCTTCGTTCTCGACGCCATCAACAGTGCTTAATCGAATGTTGGACTGCGCGCTTGCGAATGCGATTGGCAACAAAATGCTGGCGAATAGAACGGCAATTTTATGCATGATAAATCCAGTGGGTGGTTAATGGCGTGATCGAGGTTTGCTGGTTTTTCTAATTATAGCTTGGCATTCGGAATATTATCACTAGCATCTGTTTGTTTAAATCACTACACATGAAGAATTCCTGCACTTTAAGTTTAACTTAAATTAGTATGCGTTTTAATTAAATTATTTGTCGATTTTTATCTGGGGGGAAGAATGGCTTTTGGGAACGCTGCCGATGGGCAGCAAGCGATGCAGCAAAAAAAACAGAGATCAGGCAAATTAAGTATTTTTGTCAAAGTAATGGCAATTATTTTCATCTTAAATTTAATCGTGGATCGCCTGATGCAAGTGCTTCCAGCCTACACCTTAGGTGGTAACTTTAGTGTAGAAAATACTTTCATGCTGTCTTTACGATTGCCATTTTTCTGGACTGGTTTGCTAGTGCCGATCATTTATATTTATGCTTTATGGGTATCAGCAGATTTCCTAAGAAAATTTGAGCTAAGCAAATCTTTTGATCATGACTTGCTTAAAAGCTTGCAAACGATAGGTGCTAATTTGATGTATGCAGCGATGGCCACGATTTTGTTTGTACCGAGTATTGAAGGATGGATTAATCAAGGTTCACGTGATCTCAAAACCGATTGGGATGTTGAAGCTGTGACGATAGGCATGATCGGACTAATTCTCAAGTATGTTGCACAACGGGCGCAGTCTTTGCAGCGCCAAGTTGATAGTTGTGTTTAGGTATTTTTGATTATGCCGGTACGCGTTAATTTAGATGTGATGCTGGCCCGCAGAAAAATGCGAGCCAAACAATTAGCGGAACAGATTGGACTTTCCGAAACGCAGCTATCCATGCTTCGCACCGAGAAAGTACGCGGCATACGCTTTGATACGCTGGCGAAAATTTGCTTGGTTTTAGCGTGCAAACCAGCAGATATTCTGGATTACGATATTGATCCAGCGGATTTGAATGCTGCTGATACCGACTAAATTTCTTCTATATGTTCGACCAATAGCTGCACCTTGGTCACACCATTGTATTCATTCGCATCAAGTCGGAAAGCGACCTTAATACGCTCACCAAAACTATCGGTGTGCCCAAACCAAATTGCATCGTAGCGTATGCCATTTTTCTCTAGCGCCATCTTCAAATGACGTTCTTTCAAAATGCG
>JAYVHZ010000475.1:0-10330 GCA_043770645.1 Undibacterium sp.
TGACGATTTCGGCACCGGTTACTCCAGTCTCAGTTACCTGAAACGTTTCCCGATCAATAAACTCAAAATTGACCGTTCCTTCGTCATGAATTTGCCGCAAGATGAAAGTGACATCGCCATCGTCACCGCCATCATCAGCTTGGCGCATGCCTTAAAACTGAAAGTGATCGCAGAGGGCGTTGAAACAGCGGAGCAAAAAGAACTCCTGTGTCAACTCAATTGCAATGAAATCCAAGGATTCCTGATCGCCAAAGCGCTCGCCCCACATGAGTTTGAGTCCACATTCCTGCAACAGGAAACACCATTGGAGCAATTGTCGGCACGGTTGCTGAGCCGATAGATTGACAAGCTAGGTTTTTACGCAGCTCTCGAAATCGATACTGACTCACCAAGTATCTCCCGTTTTTTTGTCATCAAAAGAACGTTGAAAGAATGGCAAACATATCTTATGTAAACTAAGATTTTTGCCATGAAGGCGTGTTTATCATTACACTACGCATTCTTCGTTTTCGCCAAACATTGGCTTATTAAAAGGATGCTTTACATGAAAAAAGGTTCAATTGCGATTGCAGTGGTCGCGGCTTTGGCCGTTGCTTATCCAGCTGCGTCTTGGATGACCGGACAGCGTTTGGAAAAAAGACTCAGTAAGATGGAGAAAAAAGACATCCTATTTTCCAATTTTAAAGTCGTGAAGCAAAGCTATACGCGAGGGATTTTTTCATCGAAACAAGAGAGCACCATTGAAATTGAGCTCGGTGGTAGGTCGTCACCGACGGTCATGCCACATAGCCTGCAGGAAAGCGCGATGGCTGATAGTTCTCAGGATGGTGCAGACGTAAAAGCAGAACAAGAATTACCTGCACAACTTAAAAAGCCCTTACAAATTCAAATTATCAATTACATTCAACACGGGCCAGTTCCTGGGATTCTGGGCATAGCTGCCGGTAAGATAGAAACGGAATTGGTATTGGATGCTAATTCCTTGGCCGAGATAAAAAAAGTGTTTGGGAATAAAAAATTTGTCGAGATACGCACCTTATTAAATTATGGCGGTGGGGGCAAATTTACGATCACTAGTCCGGCCGTGACAACTAGCGTTGGCGTCAGTCAAGATAAATTAGATTGGAAAGGCCTGCAACTTGAGATCGGTTTTGATGCGACTTACAAAAAAATGAAATTTGATTTTAAGTCCCCTGGTCTTGAGGTGAGCGCCGCCAATGGCAGTAGCACAGCGAAAGTCAGTGAGATCAAGATGCAAGGTGATGCGGAACGTATCTATCCAGATGGTTTTATATATCTCGGCACGTCGAAAGCCAGTATCAATTCATTTAGCTTTTCGAATGCACAAGCTGCAAATAAGGGAATTAATCTCAAAGACATTACTCTCGAAAGCATTACGACGGCTAAAAATGATTTGATCGATATGAGCTTGAAGTTTGGGATCGCCAATATCGTGATGAATGATGCCAACATCGGTAACTTCCATTACGATTACTCGCTACGACGTTTGCATGGACCAAGTGTCAACCAATTCTTTACGCAAATCCAAGATATGGATAAGAATCAACACGATGCGGCAGCGGTTTTGGAAATGCAAAAAAAGATGAAAGAATTCGGATCGGAAATCTTGAAACATAACCCCGTCATTTCTTTGGATAGACTGAGTTTGACCAGCAAAAATGGTGAATTTAAAGCGAGTGCCAACTTAGGATTTGTTGGTGTGCAAGCGGAAGACTTTGAGAACCCGACGTCGTTAATCTCAAAAATGGAAGCGACTGGACAGGCTAGTTTAAGTGGCAGTCTGGTCGATGATTTTATTGATGCTAGTCAATCTGATCCAGAGGCTAGGGCAATGATGCGTAGTCTGTTCTATTCACAAATCGATACATGGGAAACGCAGGGCTTCATTAAGCGTGAGGACAAAATCTCACGTGCGGATTTTTCCTGGAAACTAGGACAGATGCTGGTGAATGGCAAACCATTTCCAGCGACGCCGAACGTGGGAGCAGTACCAGCGCCTCAGGTAGAAATGAAATAAGTGCTCGAAACATCATAAAAAAAGCGACCTAAACAACAGGTCGCTTTTTTATTGTGCTGAAGGCTTTAGTGATAAATCACAAGCCTTCAGATCTAGCAATCGCTTACTTCACGCCATGCATTAATTTTTGCATTAACGGTGCGATCAGGAACAAGACTATGCCTGCGCCTAATAGTGAGTAGAAGCCAAAGGTATAGCCGCTCAATGCAGAGGCAACTGACATACCACTATCACCGCTCACATGGCTGGCGAAAATACCAGATAAATTATTACCAATACCGGTGGACAAGAACCAGCCGCCCATGCCCAGACCGACCAAGCGAACTGGTGCTAGCTTGGTTACCATCGATAAACCGATAGGAGACAAGCACAACTCGCCAACAGACTGAATGACATACACCATGAACAATGTCCAGAATGGGATTTTGCTATTGTCATCAACCAAGAAAGTTAAGGCATACATCAACAAACCGAATGCTAAAGCATTACCAATTAAGCCCAGACCGAACTTACGTGGAATGGACGGGTTCAAATTTCGGCGGCCCAACATCACCCAAATGGCGGCAACTATCGGCGCAAAGGCAATAATTGCTAAGGAATTTACACTTTGGAACCAAGCGGTTGGGAAGATAAAACCACCTAAATCACGATCAACAATGCTTTCCGCCAAGAAGGTAAATGAGCTACCAGCTTGTTCAAAGAACATCCAGAACAGGATATTAAAAGTAAAAATCAGTAACATGGCGATGACTTTATCGCGTGCCACATTGCCATTGCGAATGCCTTCAACCATCAACATCACAGCCAAGCCGATGAACAACAAAGTCAAAATGCCTTGTAATTTTGCTGCGCCCATTGACAGCAGGAAGTAAGCTACAGGGATCACACACAGACCACCAATCGCCACATAAATAACGCGCGACATGCTTTCGGTGCCTTCAGCCGGAGCGCCTATGCCTTTTAAAGAACGGCGTCCAATTGCGAACCAAACCAAACTCAGCAACATGCCGATACCAGCAGCGATAAAGACGATTTTGTAAGCTGGTGTATCACCTGTACTGAATACTTTTTGAGCCAAGAACTGAGTAAAGATTGGTGCTAAGAAACCACCAACATTAATACCCATGTAGAAAATGGTGAAACCAGAGTCGCGACGAGTGTCAGCGATGCTGTACAACTTACCAACCATGGTCGAAATATTTGGTTTGAACAAGCCGTTACCGATGATAATCGTTGCCAACCCAAGTTTAAAGATCTCTTCATTTGGAATGGAGATCATAAACAAACCGGCTGCCATGAAGACCGCACCGATCAAAATGGAACGTTGATAACCAATGACACGATCAGCGACATAACCACCAAAGAGGGCAGCCGCATAGACCAGTGCCAAATAAGAACCATAGGTTAAATTTGCAGCGGCTTGGCCTGAACCATCACCTTTGTAGAACTGTTCGACAATATAGAGCACCAAAGCCCAACGAATACCGTAGAACGCAAAACGCTCCCAGAATTCGGACATGAATAACATCCACAGTGGAGCTGGATGCCCCATGATTTGCTTAAACTCTGGAATTGGGGTCTCTTGACCCGGTGTGATTGCAGCACCGCTCATGCAATTTTCTCCTATTTATATTTTGTAAAACGCATTTTAGATTTTTTAAACCCAGAATTTCCATTAGGATTTGAGACGATGGTGGATGCAGTTTTCGAGGCAGTTTTTACGTGAATGAGGCGAAAATAGCTAGCTAATTTCAACGAAGAACGAAAAAAATGACCGAAAATGCGCCGCCGGCGCTCAAATAGCGTCGAAGACGCGCCTGATGGAAAATCTGGGTTAAAAGCTAGATTTGTTCCGTTGTATCCGTAGTGATGATTCCCATTGCCGGACAGGATCCCACTGTATCGAACACTTATAAAAAATACAGGGGATTTTCAACGACGGTGCATTCTAAACTAGAAATGCCTGTGTTGAGGCCAATTTGTGGCATGCAAGAGCTCAAGATCAATTGCGCAATGCGGCAAAAGTGCTTTCTTGATTTCCTTGATTTGCTCACCCGTCGATAATTCGCCGTCTTTTGATGAAAGCAGGACTAGCGGTTTGCAAAGGGAGTTAAACGTGAATAGTTATCCAAATCAATAAAGACATCGTCACGTCGAGCAACTTGACGTTGCCTACCTTCGTGCTCGAATCCTAATTTTTGGATTAACTTGGCACTAGCAATATTGGCAGGTTCGATTTCGGCTTGAATTCTGTGCAAAGCTAATTCATCAAAGCCAAAGCGCAAAACGCTTAGCAGGCATTCATGCATTACTCCCAAGCCCCAATATTCGGGAAGCAACCAGTAACCAATATTCGCATTGCGATTGTAGCTATCGATTTCATAAAGACCGCAAGCGCCCAATAGTTGAGCTGGCGTATCCGGTGCGCAGATTGCCCACCAATAGCCAGTTTGCAGTTGCTGCATGTTTTGGTACCAGTCTATCTGTTCTTGCGTTGCCAGCTCAGTATCGTAAGCAATCCCGTAATGAGCGATCACTCTGGGATTGGATAGTCCAACAAAAATCTGCGGCCGATCGGCCTGTTGGATTTGACGCAGCAGATAACGACTCGTTTGTCGAATCGGGAAAGAGGGCAAGGCTTTCATAGTGGCATTTATTGCGACTGGATAGGTGAGAATCAGAGTCTAGCTGAATCTCCGTCATCCGCCTGTCAATTTCTTCAATTATGATCGCTCGCGAACGACACAATAAATACAAATGGAGGCGAGTATATGTATCCCAATCAACAGAAATTGATCATTTTTGACGCAGATGGCACCATTATTGATGCCTTTAGTGCAATCGAGAGCACGTTTGCGCGGCATGATATGGCAATTGGCGACTTGGAAAGTTTTCAGAAACGGCATAAATTCTTCAAATATTTGGGCGGACTCAAAGAGTTTCCGATCAATATTAAGAAGCAGTTAGGTAAAAAAAGTCGACACCAGGTGCTCGCGACCTTAACCGACATCTATCGTGAAGAGGCGCAATTTTACGAAGGCATTGCTGATCTGATTAAACAACTCATCGCGCAAAAAGATATACGAGTCGGTCTGGTCACCCGTAACGTCAGCTTTGAACCACATATCACCATGGAAAAATTATTTGCTCGCCATGATATTGATCTCGGTGATCTGGATTATTTTGCGCATGTGCCTATCCGCGCCAGTAAAGCGGATTTCTTTAAAGCGGCACGTAAACAATATGAAATTAACCCAGCGCGCGCCTATGCTTGTGGCGATGAACACAAGGATTATGCTTCCACGCTGGCGGCAGGGATGGTTCCTTTTGTTGTTTCGTATGGCTTTGAAGATCTCAAGCGCTTGACGAAAAAATTTGAAATCCCTGAAGACATTATTTCCAACACATCATTGGAATTATGTGCACGGATTCGACATAGTTTGGATCTGCTCGGCTAAATATCCTGTGCTGCAAGAGAATAAGACGCGAAGCCTAGATCTCAGGCGTCGCGTTTTATTTGGTGCTTACTCAACCGCCAATAAGACCTTAACGCTGGCGTCAACAGCCGCTTTTTCAATATAGCCAATCGCATCCGGATTGGCGCTCAAGATTTTTTTGACTTCCTCACTATTGGCGACTTCTTTTGGTAGCGTGCCTTTACCAGAGAAAACTAATCTTGACCAGATCGCCTTGACTTGTACGGGCGTTTTTTCGGCGACTTTGCTATAGAAAATCTGGCGTGCCTCGGTATTCTCACCCTGATCAATTAATACTGGGATTCCTGCCCCAGGGAGTTGAAAAGACTTCCCCAAAAATAGTGCAGCCGCTTGATCCTTACTTAATTTGTTTGCTGAGCTTTTGGCGCCAACTACGACCATCACTTGTGCCGAACTCAAGGTCGGAAAACTCAGTCCTGCAAGCAGGATGAAGCAAAAGAGTGATGTGCGTATAGATTGTATCGATATGGTTTTCATAATCGTCTCGCTCCAGATTAAAACACACGGTCATAACTTAGGCGCAACACAGTTGTGTTGCCGCCGAAATTGTTGGAGCTATCTTTGTTTTTATCGATCTGCGCTTTGAGAGCACTGCTCGAATCAAGATCGTATCGGAGTGTGATTGAAGTTCGCTTGAATTTTTGTGGGATGTATTTACTTTCATCACTCGATTTTTCTACGTATTGCGCGTAATTTAGGAACGTTGACCATGCGCCAAACCGTCTGCCCGCTCCAACCGTAAACGCGGGTGCAGTAACTTTGTATTGTGAATCGGTAAAATCACGTGTCAATTGTGTGAATTCACTCAATATAAACCAGTCATCGAAATCAGCATTGATGGCCACACCAAACGCTTTGAGTGCCGCCGGATCATCAATCCCGAGATCAAACACTTTCGAACGCACCTTGGCTTGCAAATAGACAGTACGCAGAGTGAAAGCATCCTGACTTAGTTCCATATCAGCGCCAACGATACTTTTCCAACTTACTTGTGTTTTTCCAGCGTAGTAAAGTTGTTGATACAGCGAGTCTTTGGCTGTTTCGTTGCCAGTAAAGACGCTGGCATTGACATTCATTTCACCAAAATTACCGTTGTAGCGCATGCTACCGCCATTAAAATTGGTGACTTCCCAGCCATAGAGTTCTGGCGGTGTGTTGTTCCAGGGATAAGATAAACCGATGTCTTGGAAATCGGAGTAGAAATACAAGGGAATACGTTTGCGTCCGAGTTGTACCTCCCAATTACTATTGAGCTTGTAGGCACCGTACGCCCATTGCAGGTTTGGCGTGCCGTCAGTACCTCGACTGACGACCTGACCCACGAAGCTGGTACTAGTATTCGGTTTGTAACTTAATTGCAAACCCACGCGTGACTCAGGCTTGAGAGAGAACGATTTGGTATAGACACCAGAGTTGCCCCAATCCGCGATGTAGCAAGGGCAATCATAACCGTTAATTTGTGATGGCCCAGCGTAGCCCGCATCAAATTTGCCTTGTGTGACTTTGCCTCCAGTTATGGTGAGGAAACCAGTCAATTTGAAATCGGAGGACGTTTCCTGCGCATGAATTGGCGTTGCCAGATACAAGCAGGTGCAGATTACCATCTTGCAAATATCTTTCTTTGAGAGACGACTAACTTCAAACATGATGACGTTCCTTGTAAAGTTGAGGACAAATAGACATCCGGAATTGATGCAGACAAGAATTATTTTGCAGCGTGATACCAAAAAGCCAGTGTTATACAACAACCAAAAATCGCAATACCAGCTTTAAATTACGCCTATTTGTGCCGTTCGGCAACAATTTGTGTCATCTTGGTTCTGTACTGTTGTTGATTGATGGATTCTCTTGTTGAACAAATAAATAAAGCAGCCATGTAGGCTGCTCTATTTAATTTTCATCAATAAAAATCTGAAGATTGTTGAGTCAATAAAAGATATTAGTACAAGCAATCGCCAACGATGCATGCGACCTATTGCATACTCAATTTTGATCCTTAAACACGCTTTCAATTCGGCGATCTGGCACCAACCACATCAAAGCCACTGCTACGTAAATCGCTTGCGATAACTGGGGCAACTGAAATGCCAATAAAATCGCAGTCGCATACAAGAGTATCGATAATTTGCCTTTTAGATCAGCGCCGATTGCCTTTTTTAGGGTGGAGCTATCACCCGCGGAACGAATCAAACTATATTGCAATAACCAATACGCTAGAGCGGCCATAAATAAATTCACGCCGTATAGCGCGGTAGGCGCTGCAGCAAAATGGTTTTCGCCCATCCAGCCAGTTGAAAAAGGGATTAGGGATAACCAAAACAGTAAATGCAAATTGGCCCACAGATTACCTGCACTAATCCTATGCGTGGCATGCAATAAATGGTGATGGTTATTCCAATAGATGCCAATGTAAATGAAGCTTAAAACATAGCTCGAAAAGACGGGAACCAAGGGTAGCAAAGTGGCGAAGTCACCGCCATGTGGCACTTTAATTTCCAAAACCATGATGGTGATAATAATCGCGATGACACCATCACTAAATGCTTCAAATCTTCCTTTCCCCATCATTTGTCGATCTCCTCTTTAAGTTTTTAGGTCAAACCATTGTTTAAGTTGACGCTTACCGCAACTGCTGATCTGTAAGGCTCGGCTGTCTAAGTCACGTTCTAGCCATCCATGTTGAATAAAGTAAGACAGTAAGGCGGCACCGAGTGCACCACCCAAATGGGGCTTTCGTTCACTCCAGTCTAAGCAGGCGCAAGCGAATCGACGGCGACTTTTTTGTAGACGGTTGATATCGATCCCTAATTTGTGGAAGACCACCGCACCAGTCTCAGTCATGTTATAGGACGTCTTGTCTGTGTCGATGTCGAGCGTGAAGTAATTTTGATCCATGAAGTAGTCGTGCAGCGCAACAGCCACTTCACCAGCCATGTGATCGTAACAAGTGCGGGCGTAGCGCAGACGACTGGGTGTCGATGGTACAAATGCTCGTGGCACCATGCCAGAGAGAGTCATCAATGATTCTAGGGCGACGGCCACTTGGGGACTCGCCAATTGATAGTAGCGATGTTTACCTTGCGCGATCACTTGCACCAACATTTGCTCGCGTAATTTACTTAGGTGAACACTGGCAGTCGACGCACTCACTTCGCCGATGACGGCTAATTCCGTACTAGTGCGTGCTCGTCCATCCATCAAAACGCAAAGCATTTTGGCGCGCGCGGGCTCGGCAATTGCCGCGGCAATTTGTGCTAATCCTCGATCAATATCATGTGCAATCATAGTTTGATGGTAAGCGAATTGATGACGACAAACAAGTCCTATACTGTTCACTTCATCTTGACCAAAGCGATACATGACCAAGCTCTTCAATCCACTTCATCTAGTTACGCATGCTTCCCCCTATCCCCATTATCAGGCCTTACGGGAACAGGGGGCTTTGCGTTTTGATCCTGAACTCAAACTCTGGATCGCCAGTAGTGCGGCCGTGGTACAGACGATATTAAGCTCGACATCTTGCGCGGTGCGACCGCCTGACGACCAAGTGCCGATGAGTATTCGCACCGGAAACGCGGGCGATGTGTTCGGGCATCTGGTACGTATGAATGAGGGCAGTACTCACCAAACAGCCAAACAAGTGTTGCAAACTTCGCTGCGCAGTATCGATTTCGACTTGCAGCAAGTGCAGCTGATGACGCAGTTAAGACAACTTGCTGGAGAGTCTCCTCTTCAATCCAGCGCGCATATGAATTCTTGGCAAATGGCACTCCCGGTTAGTTTGGTGGCGCATCTGTGTGGTTTTTCCGATGATGCCTTACCTCAAGTTGTGAACTGGACGCGGGACTTTGTCGCTTGTTTATCACCGCTGAGTAGTGCCGAGCAAATTCAAACATCGCATCAGGTAGCTAGCAAATTACAAGTCAGTTTTGTGGAATTGCTGCGTACGGCACCTAGTCGGCCTCAGGCATTTCTAGCGCGTTTGCAGGAGGAAGCAGCATCTTTAGGTTGGCGCAATAGTGATGCTATCGTTGGGAATCTGATCGGTCTACTATCGCAGACCTATGAAGCGACCGCGGGCTTAATCGGCAATAGCATGATCACCTTGCACACGCATCCCGATCTGCGCCGACAACTTAGCGCAACACCCGAGTTGATCACCGATTTCATTACCGAAATCGCACGTTACGATCCACCAGTGCAAAATACCCGCCGCTTTGTGACGCAGAACATCACGATAGACGGACAGGATCTTCAAGCTGGCGATGTGATTTTGTTGTTGTTAGCTGCTGCAAATCGCGATCCATTGGCGAATACAGATCCTGATCAGTTTTTGCTACAGCGTGAAGATCGATTGAGTTTGACTTTCAGTCATGCTCGTCATCAATGCCCCGGACAAGCCTTGGCCATCTCAATTGCGGCGACCACTGTGGCTTATGTTCTAGCAAATAGTACGACTCAACAATGGCAGGCATGGCAATGGCATTATCGTCCCTCACTCAACGGGCGTATTCCTGTATTTCATGAACCATCCTAAGGCGAACTGATGATCACCGTTATTTTCGAAGTGTTACCACACCCAGAGTATCAGCGTACCTATTTAGACATCGCTGCCGACCTAAAGCCCTTACTTAACGAGATCGATGGTTTTATCTCGATCGAACGATTTCAAAGTCTCAGCAATCCTGACAAAATCCTGTCACTCTCGTTTTGGCGTGATGAAGAGGCGGTAAAGAATTGGCGTAACTTCGAAGCGCATCGAGTCGCGCAAAGCCAAGGGCGTAGTCATATTTTT
>JAYVHZ010000476.1:0-2857 GCA_043770645.1 Undibacterium sp.
CACTTGCCAGACAAAGCAATTGATGTGATTGATGAAGCTGGTGCTGCGCAAAGAATTTTGCCAAAGTCCAAGCAAAAGAAAACAATAGGTAAGGCGGATATCGAAGATATTATTTCTAAGATCGCACGCATCCCACCACAAACCGTGAATCAAGATGACCGCAGTAAATTGCAGACCATCGATCGCGATTTGAAAAATGTGGTGTTCGGTCAAGATCCTGCAATTGAAGCATTGGCGGCAGCGATTAAGATGTCGCGCGCGGGCTTGGGCAAAACTGACAAGCCGATTGGGTCCTTCTTATTTTCAGGTCCAACGGGTGTCGGTAAAACCGAAGTGGCAAAGCAACTCGCCTTTACTTTGGGCATTGAGCTGATTCGGTTTGATATGTCGGAATACATGGAGCGTCACGCGGTCAGTCGTCTGATCGGTGCGCCACCTGGTTATGTTGGATTCGATCAAGGTGGCTTGTTGACGGAGGCGATTACCAAGAAGCCACACGCAGTCTTATTGCTCGATGAAATTGAAAAAGCCCATCCCGATGTTTTCAATATTTTGTTGCAAGTCATGGATCACGGTACCTTGACAGATAATAATGGACGCAAAGCGGATTTCCGTAATGTGATTATTATCATGACGACCAATGCAGGTGCCGAAAGTCTGCAAAAAGCGTCGATTGGCTTTAATAATAGCAAACAAGCTGGTGATGAAATGGCGGACATTAAGCGTATGTTTACGCCTGAGTTCCGTAATCGTTTGGATTCGATCATTAGTTTCCGTTCTTTGGACGAAGAGATTATTCTGCGTGTCGTCGATAAATTCTTGATGCAACTTGAAGAACAATTGCATGAGAAAAAAGTGGAAGCGACTTTCAGTGACGGTCTGCGCAAGTTCTTGGCGAGGAAAGGTTTTGATCCGCTGATGGGCGCACGCCCCATGGCGCGGCTGATTCAAGATATGATCCGGAAAGCCTTGGCAGATGAACTGTTGTTTGGCCGTTTGGTAAGTGGTGGTCGGGTCATCGTTGAGTTAGATGACAAAGATCAGGTAAAGCTGGAATTCTCTGAAAGAGACGTACCACCGCCTGTGGCTTCGCAAGAGGTCGTTGAGGTCGAATAGAAATGACGTAGTATTTGTTATATTATTGTTAAAAAAGCTCAGATCGTTCTGGGCTTTTTTATTGGGCCGGAGGCACCAATAAGTTGTGTTTTATCGAACAAGATTTGAACTGATTTTGGCTTGTATCAAAAATGAAAATTTTCTTACATGTTAATTCGATAAAAGTGGTCTTCGCCACAGTCCTCCAGTATACTGAGCTACCATTTTTTACCTTTGTTGCTAAACATAGCATGTTGATAAGTGACTGTGAAGCTTAGGTTTATTATATTAAAAGGACGTATAAGACATGAAAAAACGCCTCAATCTTACTAGTTACATCATTTTTGGTTTGATCCTTGGCATTGTCGTTGGCTATGTCGTCAATGTGAATATGGCAAAGCCTACTGATTTTGCCGAGGCAATGTCGCTGATTACCACGATGTTTTTGCGCTTGATCAAGATGATTATTGCGCCTTTGGTTTTTTCGACCTTGGTGGTTGGCATTGCCAGAATGGGTGATGTGAATGAAGTCGGGCGTGTTGGGGGTAAGGCTTTGGGATGGTTCATTATTGCATCACTGATTTCTTTGACCTTGGGTCTGGTCATGGTGAATATCTTCCGACCTGGTGATGCGATGCACGCCATGCTGCCAGCTAGCGATGCTGTGTCCGGTATTGCAACGACAAACTTGAGTATGAAAGAGTTTATTACCCATTTAGTACCTTCGTCGATCGTCGATGGTATGGCAAAAAATGAGATTTTACAGATTGTGGTGTTTTCGATTTTCTTCGGCACTGCTGCAGCAGCAGTTGGTGATCGCTCTAAAGTCGTGGTTGAAGCAATTGATGGCGTTGCCCACATTATGTTGAAATTGACAGGCTACGTAATGAATTTCGCGCCTATCGCTGTGTTTGCTGCAGTTTCTGGTGTGGTGGCCAAGAGCGGATTGGCAGTATTGGCTACTTATGGTGTCTTTATGGCGGAATTCTATTTTTCAATTTTGATCTTATGGGCGGTGCTGATCTTCATCGGCTACTTGTTCTTGAAAAAACGCATATTTGCCTTGTTGCGTGAATTGCGTACGCCAACGATCCTTGCATTTTCTACCGCTTCCTCAGAAGCAGCTTTCCCTAAGACATTAGAGGGTCTGGAGCGGTTCGGTGTCAAAAACCGCATTTCATCATTTGTCTTGCCATTGGGGTATTCATTCAATCTTGATGGTTCGATGATGTATTGTACGTTTGCTACTGTGTTTATTGCGCAAGCCTACGGGATCGAATTGTCTTTAGGGACGCAGATCACGATGATGTTAATTTTGATGTTGACGTCAAAAGGGATGGCTGGCGTGCCACGCGCTTCTTTGGTGGTGATTGCTGCTACTTTGGCACAGTTCAATATTCCGGAAGCCGGTTTATTGCTCTTGTTAGGTGTTGATCATTTCTTAGACATGGCTCGGTCCGCGACGAATGTGATTGGTAATGGCTTAGCGACCGCAGTTGTGGCCAAGTGGGAGGGCGACCTGGGTGAACAAGTCGAGGGCGATCTGGCGCAGCAGAAATTAACGTAGTAAGAGCAAATTTAAGGAATTTTTCTTGATTTGATTTGTCCAAGAAACGCTGAATTCTTTCCGGATTCAGCGTTTTTTTATTGACCATCATACCCGACGAGGGAAACAACAATGAGAATGAAAAAGAATGGCGTACTGCTTTGCTTCGCAGTGAGTGTGCTGACTTGCAGCTTGATGCCAACGGCGACCGCGCAG
>JAYVHZ010000477.1:0-3927 GCA_043770645.1 Undibacterium sp.
CGAGTTGGACAATCGTGTTCCGTCTTTTTTAAGTAACGGCACATCACCACAGGCCAAATTTCATCGCGAAATAATTTCCTAGTAGGTGCGATTAGCATCGCGTAATCGCACGTTTGAAAACGGCGTTGGTTCAAATGATTAAATTTTGTGTAATTGGTTTGCAAAGCTGATTTAGAATGTGTTTCGTCATGTTTTTTTGAATATGGCACGAGGTGAAAAACAACATGCGTGCGATTAGCCGATGCTAATCGCACCTACGGCGCTCAGGATATTTTGTATGTCTTGTTTTTGAAAGAAAATTAAAGTGATGAGAATTATCGTTGCACTTATTTTTGTTATGTTTTCGATTGATGTCTATTCAAAGCAAATCAAAGTGGAAATTGGATTAGACATCTCGCGAGATCGTGGCCCTTGGATAAACATTCAGGTTACAAACATAACGTCAAACATCATTTCTTGTATCGAGGTTAGAAATATTGGGCTTGACGGAGGGATTAGCAATCCAGTTTTTAAAGTAAAAAAAGAAGATGAAGATATGCATTACTTGGGTAGTTTAGCGTCAAGAAATAGCGATACTTTAACGGTCACATTATTGGCAAAACACTCAGTTTCATCAACGATCAATATTTCAGAACTCTATGATTTTTCTCGAGATGGCGTCTATGAGGTGCAGTACGATTTTTCAATAAATAGATTTTGCCCATCATTTCAGCCGTATCTATTAAAGTCCAATAAAGTTCGATTTGTCAAAAAAGGAAATGTTTTGAGGGTCAAATAGATACTGTTAGTTGAGAAGCGTGGATTGATCAGAGAACTTCCTTTGGCTATACTCACTTATCGCACCTAGAGTTCTTAATATTGTCAGACGTTACCCCCGCCGCCCCTTACGTTTCTCCAACTTACACTCCTGCGTAGCAATAATCTGATTATTGCTATCCACGGTTTCCAGATACACGTCAAATCCCCATAGCCGCGCAACGTGTTTTAACACTTCTGTGGTTTGATTATTTAATGGCCTGCGCAGGTATTGGTTATGGCGTAGGGTGAGGGCGCGGTCGCCTTGTAGGTCGACTGACCAGACTTGGATGTTGGGTTCGCGATTGCCCAGATTGTATTGACCTGCTAGTTGTTGGCGTATGCTGCGGTAGCCGGCTTCGTCGTGGATGGCGGAGACGCTTAAAGTCTTTTTGCTGTCATCGTCTAAGATTGCGAAGAAATGAAAGTCGCGTATCAGTTTAGGTGATAAATACTGCGCGATGAAGCTTTCGTCTTTGAAATTGCGCATGGCGAAGTGCAGGGTTTTTAGCCAGTCTGCGCCGGCGATATCAGGGAACCATTGCTTGTCTTCTTCGGTTGGATGTTCGCAGATGCGGCGGATGTCGCTCATCATCGCGAAGCCTAACGCGTAAGGATTGATACCGTTGTAGTATTTGCTGCTGACGGGCGGTTGATACACGACATTGGTGTGGCTTTGTAGAAACTCCATCATGAAGCCATCGCCGACGATACCTTCTTCAAACAGCTGATACAAAATCGTGTAATGCCAAAACGTCGCCCAGCCTTCGTTCATGACTTGGGTTTGTCTTTGTGGGTAAAAATATTGCGAAATCTTGCGGATGATGCGGACGATTTCTCTTTCCCACGGTGCTAATAGTGGCGAGTACTTTTCGATGAAGTAGAGCAAATTTTCTTGTGGTTCATCGGGGAAGCGGCGCACCTCTTCTGCGCTGACCACATCTTCGTGCCGAGGGATGGTGCGCCACAGATCATTGACCTGCGATTGGAGATAACGCTCGCGTTCTTCTTGTCTTTCTTTTTCTTCGGCCAGTGAAATTTTAGCGGGACGTTTGTAGCGATCTACACCATAGTTTTGTAAGGCGTGACAAGAATCGACCAAAAGTTCGACAGCTTCTATGCCGTAGCGTTGTTCACATTCGCTGATGTATTGTTTGGCGAAGACCATGTAGTCGATGATGGCGTCGGCATCGGTCCAGGTGCGGAACAGGTAATTCCCTTTAAAGAAGGAGTTGTGGCCGTAGGCGGCGTGCGCGATCACCAGGGTTTGCATGGTGAGGCTGTTTTCTTCCATCAGATAGGCGATACAGGGATTGGAGTTAATGACGATCTCATACGCCAGTCCCATGTGACCGCGCTTGTAGCTTTTTTCCGTGGATAAAAAATGTTTGCCGAAGGACCAGTGGTTGTATGACACCGGCATGCCGACCGAAGCGTAGGCGTCCATCATTTGTTCGGCGGTGATGATTTCTAATTGATTCGGATAGGTATCTAGCTGAAAATGTTTGGCTACACGGGCGACTTCTTCGTGGGCTTGTTCTATCAATTCGAAAGTCCATTCGGATTGATCGGGCAGGCGGCGGGGATTATGCGAATGCGTCGCCGCAGTCTTCATATCGTTTTCCTGATTGGCATTGTAGCTATTCATACGGATGTCCTCTCAGCCTCATTTGCTTTGTTTTTTAAAGAGTTCTCTAAACACAGGATAGATGTCGGCTGGCTCCTCGATTTTTTGCATGGCGAAATGGGGCTTTTGTTCTTTGACTTGCGTGTATTCATGCCACAGATTTTGCGGCTGGCCCTCGGTGATCTCAACGTAGGCGTAGTACTGCACCATGGGCATGATGGTGTTCATTAAGATTTGTTTGCAGATGACAGAATCATTGTCCCAATTGTCACCATCGGATGCCTGCGCGACATAGGCGTTCCAGTCGCCGGAAGCGTAGCGGGTCTGTATGATTTCGGTCAATAAGCGCAGGGCAGAGGAGACGATGGTGCCGCCGGATTCGCGCGAATGGAAGAACTCTTTTTCATCGACTTCGAGTGCGGCGGTGTGATGACGAATGAAGACGACTTCAATTTTTTCATAAGCGCGTTGCAGGAATAGATAGAGCAAAATGAAGAAACGCTTGGCGATGTCTTTCTTCTTTTCGTCCATAGAGCCGGAGACGTCAAGCAGGCAAAACATCACGGCTTGGGTGCTGGGTTTGGGTACTTTGATGCGATTACTGTAGCGCAGATCGAAAGGGTCAATAAAAGGGATGGCTAGTAAGCGTGTGCGTAGATGATGTATCTCTTGGCGCAGAGCCAGAATTCTCGGATCTTGGTTGTCGTTAGTCTGGGTTAATAATTCAGCCAGTTCTTCCTCGGCTTTTTTTAAACGCTTACTGGATTTGCCACCGACCGCGATGCGTCTGCCTAAGGCGCCGCGTAATGAACGTAATACGTGTAATGATGAAGCTGTGCCCGTGGTGCTATAGCCTGCGCGTTGATTTTTAAAATCGGTGATGGCGGTGAGCTGGGTTTTGACCAAATTGGGCAACTCTAAATCTTCGAAAAAATAATTCAGAAATTCTTCGCGACTAATTTGGAATACAAATTCATCTTCGCTGATCTCTTCGCTATTGCCAGCTTGGCCTTTACCTTTACCCGCGCCGCCTTTAGGTCGTTCTATCTGATCGCCAGTTTGGTACTCTTGATTGCCGGGGTTGACACTTTCCCATACGCCACCGTGAGCATGACCGAAGTTGGGTTCGTTGACGTCTTTGACGGGGATTGCGATTTTTTCACCACTATCCATGTCGGTGATAGAACGGCCTTTGATGGCGCGCGTGACTGCGTCTTTGATCTGGCCCTTGTAGCGACGCAGAAACCGCTCGCGGTTTGGCGCGGATTTGTTTTTACCTTGAACTCGTCTGTCGATTAGATGTACCACGTTGTGCTCCCGAACAAGTTCTGTTTGCTTGGTATTCTCCCTTCTCCCCCAGGCGGGAGAACGGGTGGGGATGAGGGGGATTCAGATATCCGTTTGCTCATTGCTTGCAAGCCTCAGTCGCTGAAATCTTAGTCATTGAGAATAATTTCAGTCTTGCTCAACCTCCCTCTCCCCAACCCCTCTCCCGCAGGCGGGCG
>JAYVHZ010000478.1:0-2828 GCA_043770645.1 Undibacterium sp.
CGACGATAGCTTCCATCAGCATCATGCTGTTTCGCTTGCTTTTGCGGATCAAACCAACGCCCGCCCAGATAGCCACGTGGATCAGTGCCTAATCCTGCGAGATACAAGCAATTACCTTGATTGCTGTAAACATCGTAATCGAGCAACTGCGATTCAAACCAAGCAGCTGCAACCCGCCAATCACCTCTAAGTTCATGTAACCAATAACTGACGACTTGCTGTCGCAAACGATTCGATAAGTAACCAGTGGACTTAAGTTCACGCATTGCCGCATCGATCAGGGGTTCACCTGTCGTAGATTGTGTCCAGCGCTCGAACTGCTTTACATTAAATTGAGGCAAGGTCACCGGCGTTTTGGATAAGCCACTCGCACGATAAAGCCTTGCGCCATATTTGACATGCAAAAAGCGGAAGTAATCGCGCCACAACAATTCAAACCAAATCCAATAACTGCTGTCGCTCTTACCTTCCTCATCTTCAAATTTACGCAATGCAGCGATAATTTGTGGTGCGGACAAAGCACCACTTGCTAACCATGGTGAAAATTTTGTGGAAAATTCGGTGCCACTGAGTTGATTTCGTGTTTGTTTATAACGATGGGCTAGATCAGTAGAAAAATAGTGCGACAAATGCCGCAATGCAGCTTGACTGCCAGCGCCAAATTCGGCCGTCCAATAGGGAAAAGAAGAACGCTCATCGCGCGCCAAATGACCAGCCTCATTCCCATCTGATTGTGCTGCGAAACTCTGCAAGTTTTGATCATCCAAAGCAAATTCTTTTGATAGTGCGCAAGAGACAGGCTGCCGAATAGGAAAAGCGCCTTTCTCAATTTTGTGCCTGAATGTCGTGAATTGATCTGGCATCTGCGTCAACGCAAAATCAAAGCTATCTGGGTCGTACATCGTTGATTGCCAGGTAGCACGCACTGGCAAATTTAACGCCCGTAGAGAATTTACTTGTGCGATTTCTTCCGGAGCGGCGATCTCTTCGCAGACGATAGCGTCCACTTCGTAGGCTTGCGACAAATAAGTCCACAAAGTTGTTTGAGTTCCCAATTCACCATCAAGTTCCAGCAAATCACATTCGTACAACTGCAATTGCTGACGTAGATCCATCAAGCTATCACGTAAAAATTGCTGCCTGTGCGTAGAGATACGCGCGAAACCCCAAGTCGTTTCACTAGAGCGCAATGCACCATTAGCTGCAGTGTGACAAAACACGGTCAACAGCTTAGCGCCGCTTCGCTCTGCCAAATTAAATGCGTAATTTAGTGCAGGATTGTCTTCCAGTCGAAGATCATTCCTAAACCAATAAATGACTAGCTTGTTCATCATGATTTGACCGATCCAGCGACTCGCGTCCGACGACAACGCTCAGAACAAAATTTGACGGCCTCCCAATCCTTTTCCCACTTTTTACGCCAAGTAAAAGATAAGCCGCAAGATGCACAGAGCTTGCTTGGCAAATCAGATTTTTTACGCATTTTCATGGGCGATTCTTTCGGAAAATTTGGCAGTTCAATACTGAATACCTTCTGCCTGCGCTACTCTAATTAAAGCCTGCTCAAGAGACGAGCGCGCATGTGCTGCCGTGTGATGTAAATCGCGGTGCAAATTCGCATCATCCTCATTCCGATTTTCGCATTGCGCACTGTAGCGTTCAAAGCTGCTCAGCATCTGTAACAAGTCGACCAAATGTCGTGGACATTCGCAATGAATGCTGGTCGCGAACTTCGCAATATGTGTCAAATTATCATCGTCGAGTAGGCGCGCGGGGATTAAATTACTCCGTTTGCCGCGTGTTGTCTCAATTGATTTAACTGCGCTTTTCTTCAAACGTCCGATACGCCCCTGCTGCTCTGCAAGCGTTAGAGCGCGCGCCATTGCGACCCGACATAGATGATCAATCTCCAACATATCAGCAGGGATACGTGCAACATGAAATCCAGCCAATCGCAATTGACGTATCGCATCGCTTGATGCAAAACGATACAGGACCAGCACTGCGGTCGCCTGACATGCTTGCTGCGCAACGCCCAGCAGCGGAATTTGTTCTTCTGGTGCGGTCAATTCACCTTGTTCCACCACCATGACATCGACTTTGACGTCTTTTAATTGCAATGGCGCTTGTTTGAGATTCAAGGCTGTTTGAACCAAACTTAACTTGCTTTGCTCTGGGTCCAGATTGATCAGGGACTGACGTAGCATCACACCCACTAATGCGATGCGTACTAATCCATTACTGACCTGTATTTGCGATTGTGCCACAGGCAAATTGGCAACCGCACTCAACATCGCCAATAACTGTTGCAAATCAAGATGGGCTACCGCGCCTATCGAATTGCCGGCATCAACTAGTTGCTTAATCAACCCCAAGCGTCGCACATCTTCAAACGAATATTGGCGCTGTCCTCGATCAGAGCGGGTCGGGTCGGTGACTCCATAGCGTCGCTCCCATACCCGCAGCGTTTCAACAGGAACACCAGACAATCGGGCCGCCGCACCGCTGCGGTAGGTAGCATTGGCCTCAGTGGCCGAAGATTTGTGCATTTCCTTATTCATACTTAGCTCACTTTCGTAGCGTATTCATCGTAAAACACTGAACTGTGTATCGGCACAAATTGGTTAGAACCGGTATTGAACCGCATAAATCCATCATAACACAAGTTTTTACGGTTCACTTGTTGGACATCATTTCATTTTTGGTCTAAGCTACAAGCAATGATTTGAACAGCGATACGCATTTAAATAAGTAAGAAAACTGATTCCATGAATAACGATATCTCCATCAAAAACAAAGATGCATCTTCGATATGCACCATCTATTTC
>JAYVHZ010000479.1:0-2790 GCA_043770645.1 Undibacterium sp.
CCGCAGAAATCCGCCTCTACGACCGCCTCTTCAAAACCGAACATCCCGATACGGGCGCAGCAAGCGACGGCAAAAACTTCCTAGATGATCTCAACGAGAGCAGCCTACAAACCACCACAGCCTACGTCGAGCCCAGCCTAGCCAGCGCCAAGCCCGACGAAAAATTCCAATTCGAACGCCACGGCTACTTCGTTGCAGATCGCAAAGATCACACAGCAGGCAAAGCAGTCTTCAATAAGGTCACAGGCTTGAAAGACACTTGGGCCAAATGATGAAATTGCAGAGCACGGATTACTTTCGCAACGAAGTGCTCATCAAGCGCCCTTACCTGCGCGAAGTATGGATTGAACTGGCGCTGGCGCGGCCCATCAAACGCGAAACCCAAGACGATGGCCGTATCCGACAATGGGGCTGGATCGACGAGCTAGGCCGCCACCTGCGCGTCGTCACCTTGGGTGATGGCCAAACCGTTCATAATGCTTTTCCAGATAGGAGGTTTTCACCATGAAAATCGCATACGACAAATCCACAGATTCGCTCTACATCCACTTAGCTGATCGCGCCTCCGTCGACTCAGACGAAGTGCGCGAAGGCATCGTGCTCGACTACGACGCCAACGGCGCATTAGTCGGCATCGACGTACAACACGCCAGTAAAAACGTCGATATTCACAACCTCTCGCTTTCCAAGCTGCCATTGGGGCTGTTGGAAGCAGCCTGAACAAGCTGTACCCATGGCTCACGCTGCGCAAGCCAGCCCCGCCCTGCAAGCCGCCCGCAGCTTCGCGCAGCGTGTGTCGCTCGCCTACCCGATGCAGCAAGCCATATTGTTTGGCAGCCGCGCACGCGGCGATGCGCATGAAGAAAGTGATGCTGATGTAGCCGTCATCCTCGAAGGCCCCGTGGGCCACTTCGTCCACACCAAAATGGCCATGGACGATATTGCCTACGACGTGTTGCTAGACACCGGAATCCGCGTGCAGCCCCTGCCCGTGTGGGAGCGCGAATGGCAGCAACCTGAGCAATACAGCAACCCCAGCTTGCTAGGCAACATAGCGCGCGAGGGCATCGCACTGTGACCGCTCAAGAATTGATGGCGAAAGCGCAACGCGCCCTCACCAGCGCACAAACTCTGCTGAATGATCAAGACACTGATGGCGCATGCAACCGCGCTTACTACGCCATGTTTGACGCAGCCCGAGCCGCACTGCTCGCAACTGCAGCCCCCGTGCCACCCGAAATTGCCAAGACACACAGCGGCCTCATTTCGGCCTTCTCATTGCACCTGATCAAAACCGGCAAACTGCCCACCGAACTAGGCAAAGCCCTCAACAAAGTAGAAGGCCTGCGCCTCGTGTCAGATTACAAAGGCGATAGCGTCAGCTTAGAAGATAGTCAATGGGCGCTCGCCCAAGCCAGCACCTTCGTGAGCAAAATTAGCAAGCTCATGCAAACTTAATCACTATGAATTCAATAGCATTTTGCGCAGATTTTACGACCGCTAGCATGCAAAATGGCATTGAATTCGGTACCCCGAACCGCCTCAAAACCATCACCACCTACGTAGAATCCAGTCTCGCACAGGCCAAGGCGGACGACAAGTTTCAGTTTAATGCGCATGGCTGCTTCGTGGCGAATGGGGTGGACTACAACGGTGGGAAGGTTGTGTTCAACAAAATCACGGGGCTGAAAGATGCTTAGACAAAATAAGCTGAAACCTCATCATGCTGCATAGAGATCTAATTTTGAACGCGGCCAAGGCCGATCATGCAGTTACAAAAATAGCAAGACAATTGTATTTTTTGACTTCTTCGTATGCATTCCATAAAAATCATGATACGCAACTAGAGTTGTACGAAAAAATATGCGTCAAATTCAGTTTACCTCTTTCGGCGATCAGGCTTGTTGGCTCTGCTCACACAGGTTTTAGCTTAGTAAAAGGCACTAATTTTGACAAGTCAACCTCCGACTTAGATATTGCCATCGTAGACTCTGGCCTATATTTGCAGCTATTTCAAATGGCTTTCAAAGAAACCAATGCTTGGAGTGATACGTCCAAGTTCCCCGGTATAGCAACTAAGCAAATTGCAAATAAAGATAACTTTCTAAAGTACTTAAGAAAGGGAGTTATACGCCCCGACTTACTTCCTTCGTCACCTCTAAAGGCTGATTGGGAGAATTTTTTTGGGAAGCTATCTGACGAGTATTCTGCGTTTTGTAATCAAATAAGCGCAGGAGTTTATGCTACTGAGCACTTCATGGCAGCCAAGCAAGAAAGTGCGCTCAACATCTACTTATCCAACCAAGGCTCAATATGATTAAGTACACCATTCGATCAATTGCTTTGCTTAACATCGTGAACGATGTAAGGAGACAAAGGCTAGTACCAGACGCTTACTTTCAGCGGAATCTGGTTTGGCGCGATGTTCACAAAAAAGACTTCATAGAAACAATACTCGACGGCTATCCTTTTCCACAAATGTTCTTTTCAAGAGGAAAGATCGATGTAGAAAAGATGGACTCCGTAGCGTGCATCGTTGACGGCCAGCAAAGAACTAACGCGATAGTCGAATTTATAGATAACAAATTCCCAGTAAAGGGCAAGTACTTCCACGAATTAACTGCTGAGGAAAAGAGTACTTTTTTAAAGTACGAAATCGCCGTAGTCGAGCTCGACTTAGATAATGACAGCCCCCATGTGAAAGAAATTTTTAAGCGACTAAATAGGACTGCAAACTCACTGAGTACTATTGAAAGGCTTGCTTCAGAGTACGCGCCTACAGAATTCATG
>JAYVHZ010000480.1:0-6912 GCA_043770645.1 Undibacterium sp.
AAACATCATCGACTTTTGCTCCATTTGGCCAGCGCGGTAGCGTGATGCATATGGATATGTCGCCTAATGGCAAACGGGTGGCATACCTTTCAGCTGGACCTGGACGGGAAACTATTGCTTATGTGGCCGAAATTGGTAGTGACCAAGCACCGCAAATTGCGCTGGTTTCCCGAGGCGATGTTGGCGACTTGCGTTGGTGTAAATTTGTGAGTAACCAGCGTTTGATATGTCGTTTTTCTGGCGTGACGGATTTAGCTGGGACGCTTGCGGGATACTCGCGTCTCGCTGCAGTTGATATAGATGGGAAAAACATACAGATGCTAGGCCAAAACGCTAGTTCTTATGACGCGCGTGCGCGCCAATTTGATGGTGATATTCTCGATTGGATGTCGGGTGAGAATGATGCCGTGCTGATGAGTCGAGAGTATGTTCCAGAGATAAATAGACAATCAAGAATAGCGCGTAACGCCGATGGCCTCGGTGTCGATTTACTCGATACCCGCACACTAGAAGTCACAAAAATTGAAGGTGCAATGAAATCTGCTGATGGCTTTTTCACAGACGGCCGTGGACAAGTGCGGATGAAGGAATACCAGCCTCGTGAAGGTAGTTCGAATCACTTGAGCGCGAAAATTGTCTATCACTATCGACTGAAGAATACGAGGGAGTGGTTGCCATTCTCCACATGGGAAGACGGTGTCGGAATGCGACCGATTGAAGTCGACGCAGAATCCAATAGCGCTTATGTGCTTAAAAAATTGAATGATCACTTAGCACTTTATCGTGTCAAGCTAGATGGCTCTATGGCGATCGAGTTGGTGTATAAGAACGATAAAGTCGATGTGGATGGGGTCGTCAAGATTAGACGCAATTCGCGCGCAATTGGGGTGACTTTTGCGGAGGAGGGGCAGCATATTGAGTACTTCGATCCCAAATATGCCAAACTCGTCGCTTCGCTGTCCGAAGCTTTGCCCAATTTTTCAATGATCGATGTACTGTGTTCTTCGTTGGACGAAAAGACTCTATTGATACGTGCAGGCAGTGATAGCGATGCTGGGCGCTATTTTGCCTTTGATGCAGTGAAGATGAATTTGCACGAGCTTGCTCTGACGAGACCGAGTCTGGAGAACTTCATCTTGTCTTCTGTTAAACCAATGACTTATCGAGCAAAAGATGGTACCGAGATCCCTGCCTATTTGACCTTGCCGCCAGGTAAAGAGTCTGCGCGTGGTCTACCTGCAATCGTTATGCCACATGGTGGTCCATCTGCGCGTGATGTTTGGGGATTTGATTGGTTAGCACAAGCGTTTGCTTATCATGGTTATGCAGTGATACAACCAAATTACCGTGGGTCGGCTGGTTACGGTGACAAGTGGATGTTGCAAAATGGCTTTAAGAGCTGGCGTACATCTGTTGGTGATGTCGTTGATGCTGGTTTATGGTTAGTCAATGAGGGGATTGCTGACCCCAACTCGATCGCCATTGTAGGTTGGTCGTATGGAGGATACGCTGCCCTGCAATCGGATGTTGTTGCGCCAAAATTATTCAAGGCCGTGGTTGCTATTGCGCCAGTAACCGACCTTCAACTGCTTAAACAAGCAGCGCGTGATTTCACCAATTCGAATCTAGTCGATGAATTTGTGGGAGAGGGGGCTCATTTGATCGAAGGCTCTCCTTTGCAGAATGCAAGAAAAATTTCTGCGCCCGTGTTGATGTTTCACGGTGATTTGGATATCAATGTTGGCGTTCAGCAGTCTCAAAAAATGAACGAAAAACTGCGCGACCTCGATAAAAAATCTGAGTTAGTCGTCTTCAAAGGTCTTGCACATGGATTGGAAGATTCGAAAATTCGGACAGAGATGCTTGAGAAGATTGATGCCTTTTTGAAGTCGAATTCTGCTAGGCGATAGTTTTTGATTTGCCTATTTGCCAGTCTATTGGGAACCTGGTAATACATATGTCGTTGCGCAGATGTTTAGATCGCCGCGATTAGCACTGTCTTATCCCAATTTTTTTCGCGAGATATGCTGCAGTCCAATCCAACGTGACCATCAGATCAGTTCTATTGATCAAAAAAAACGCTAACCAACATCTGTGGATGGGTGTCTTTGCTTTCGCGGTAATTCCTATCAAGGTGGTAGCGCACATGGACACATTCAAGGATTTACCGGAAGCGGTCCAAGTGGATGGGTCTCGGATTTTAAACAACCTCGTTTTTGGGCGAGTCGAGGATATGAAGGTGCCAATTCCTTCAAGATATTTAGGCCAACTGATACAGCGGTGAAAAGTTCTGGTGGGTGTTCATGTAAGTAAAGGAATGTTTTGTATGAGTATTTTTTTTCGTCGAATTTTTGTTTCATTAGTAATCTCATTTATTCAGATTGGTGTTGTAGATGCTTCACCAAACAATGGAAGAGAAAACGTTTCTTCATTAGAGAGATTAGTGACATCGATCTACAAAGAATATGCTTGGACTATATTGTTTGGTGTCGAGCCTAGATTAGACGCGGCGATACCGTTGAGCCAAGAAGGCATTGGCAAACTTAGGAAAGTTTTCACGGATGACCTAGCGATTGCTATTTCCAAGGATGCACAGTGTGCGAACAAGACACGGGAGATTTGTCTTCTTGATTTTGACATTTTGTTTGACTCCCAAGATTCTGATGCTCGGGATCTTTCAATTAGATCCGTCACAGAACATACGGTCGAAGTGTGCTTTCTTGATCAAGCAGATTTGCGCCGATGCTTTGAGTTTGTTGGAGTTAAAGAAAAGAAGGGTGAACGGATTCGGGAGATTAGATACGATAAAATTGGTAGATCGCTTCGTGCAATTCTGAAGCTTAAAGTATGAGCCACACAAGACATCCATCTTAAAACCCAATAAATTGAATAGGGAAATTGAGGTCAGATTAAATTAAAGTTGAAACTTTGAAACATTCAGAATGTTGCGACTACGTCGTTGGTGCAAGAAAATTCAATTTCTGTGAGCGTTTGACTTCTAGTTTTTTAACAACTGTGTGAAGTGAGCTCGTGATGTAGCGGGCTCACTTCGCTTAATTTTGCGATTGAAAAATGGGATTCTTCCGCTGAAAAATCCCATTGTTCGATATGGCAGCAAGCCACCGCTGCGTCTGTTCCCCAACGCAGTATATTCACTGAATTTGGCACACCTGATCGCACTCGTGATGAGACAGCGGTGCCAGCCTGTACCGCCCACATTGGTCGTGCCAGACCACTTAGTGGCAGCACGTAAGGTAGATGAATATGCCCACCCATGACCAGATCGGCGCCAGATGCGGACCACGCAGTTAAGGCCTCGGCGTGACCGCGAAGTAAGTGGATAGCATCTGCAGCGCGAGTTACGGCGATTGGTTGGTGCACGACGACGATGCGTAGTTGGTCGGCACTTGCCTTTGACACTACGTCGGCGACGCGAGCGATTTGGCTGGCGGATACTTCGCCGTGTCGATGACGCCATGCGCGCGTGGTGTTGACGCAGATGACCAACATGTCGGGAGATGAATAGACTGGTTCCAACTCCGCTCCAAAAGCGGCGATATGGCGGGCGTAGGGATTGCACAGGCGCGCCCATATATTGAGTAGCGGAATGTCGTGGTTGCCTGGAATTGCTAAGAAGGGGACTTGCAGGCTATCCATAAAACTGCGTGCTGCTCGGAACTGCGCTGGCTTAGCGCGTTGCGTGATATCGCCAGACAGCACTACGAGATTCGGCTGCTGCTGTTTAACCAAAGACGTGAGCGCCGCCATCACCTGTGGCTGTTCGGTGCCAAAGTGAGGATCGGAAATCTGCATCAAGACGCTCATGCGCCGTCACTTTCGTGTGGTACGGCGCCGTTTGCAACATTGCTTGTCGGCGCAGGTTTCAGCAGATACAAGGGTTTCGATAGCACTTGAAAATGCAGTGGTGCGCGCAGCCGTGTGACTTCGCCGTCGAACGCGACTTTGACCCCACGGCGGCCAGGTGTGAGTGTCGGACGGACGACTAGGTGGTTGAAGCTAAAGTGTTCGATATTCTCGGCAGTACCAAGACTACCCATTGCACCATGCCACATGAGTCGTAACATGGCTAGTGTGCCGATGGGTCGTAACATGACCGCGGTCAGATGACCTGGTGTGTCGGGTAGTGTAATGCTTGCAGGTACGCCCAATTGTTCTAGCTGTAGACGATTGTTACCAACAAACAGCGTCAGGGCTTTGACATTACGCACTGCGCCTTCTTGTTCGATGCGCATGCGTAGTCGCCGTTGTGCGCGCAGTAGCGTGGCGCTTGCGGCCCAGAATGCGACCCAGCGGCTTCGTCCAAAACGCGCTTTGTAAGCTTCGCGATCTTCGAGTAAATCTGGGTAGAGTCCAAGACTCGCATTGACCAAAAACACGCGTTCATTGACAGCGGCGACTTGCACCGGCCAAGCTGACCAATCCAGAAGTTGTCGCGCAGTGATGGCGGGCGCGTTTGGAATTCCATGCGTACGGGCAAAGTAGTTGAAGGTGCCTTGTGGGATGACTCCCATGGGGCAGTCTAGTGCGTGTGCAACTTGTGCCACGGTATTGATGGTGCCATCGCCGCCAACCGCAACGACCGCGCTGTGCTTGGCGATTGCCAAGTCTGCGGCTTGTCGCGCTACTTGCGTTAGGTTGGCAGGGCTGCTAAATAATAAATTGCCTGGCCGTTGTGCTGCTTGGAGTGCGGCTTCGATGAGTTGACGTTTGTTCTCTGCGGCATTACTACCTGCCGCCGCATTGATCACAAACTGAAGCGGCGCTTCAGGGTCTATATGCGGAGCAGACCAGTTCGAGTTCATTTAGCGATGCCGCAATAAATCGCCAAACACCGTGTGTTCACCCTCTTTACGATCCGCACCTGGCGCATCGTAAAGTACCAACCAACTGGCTTTGCCATCTGACAGTTCGGCTGGCAAATTGCAGATCGCTTCGGCGCGATTGGTACCGCGTCCATGTGGCAGCGAGATGGATTCCGTCAGACTAGATTCAAAACGCGCTGGCTCGCGATTGGTCGCTAAAAATGGGCGCGCTGCTGGCCATTTAAAAATACGGATATCACCATTGAGTACCATGGTCGGGCCAGCCAAGATATAGAGATCGTCGCCACAAAAATGCAGGTCACGCACACCCAAGCCGTCCAGCTCTAGAAAGTGCTTACGCATCATGACGCCAGATTCATCTAATGGCGCTAAGCGGAGTTGATCACCGCGTGCCTCAACGGCAATTTCGAGTATGGCTGACCAGCCGCGTAGCACCGGGCCACGCAGGCCAAGAAAGAGCCGATTACCGTCAATCGCCAAGCCTTCAATGTCAAAGCCATTGTCTTTGCCAGGGATCGCCATATGTGGGCCAAAGTGCGGGTCGTCGGCTAACAAGCGAGTCAATTGATTGTGCTCGGCGTCGCCTTTGAGACGTTTGGCGCGGCGACCATCTTTCGCCTCTCTGACCAAACAAGGTTCACCTTTGGCATCTGGTTCAATAGGAAAGCAAGCCAGTAAGCGACGATTGCCGTCCAAGGACATCTTTGCTAAACGCTTGGCGTTGTCCGCATGACTGCGCTCCGGTTTCGCATTCTTTCGTTTGAGTCCGTGCGAACCAACCACCCAGAGATAGCCGTCAGCGACGGCCATGCCTTCAAGATCCGCCTCTTCGTCAGCAGCGCCAGGGAGGTCCAATAGATCTGCTAATGGAAAATCGCGTACATCACCAAAGCGTAGCGACTCATCACCGACAGGATCGAGCTTGCGCAAACGATCCAAGCCGCAGGCTTCATCGCCTGCCACCCACAGCCAATCGCCCGTAAAAGCGGCGCCCGATAAGTTGGCTTGCACCAAGGAGCCGGTTGTAAACTCCAGTCTGACAGCATTTGCGGATCGATTATTTGGCATGATGGTATTCTTTCCTAAGTCGAGATGGGACTAGTAAACCTTGTCGTGCGTGAGACGCTCTGCAAACGAGATACCGATAGCCGACAAGACAAACATAAAGTGGATGACGGCAATCATAGTCACGATTTGAATATTTTCTAAAGTCAGATCGCTACTCAAATAGGTCTTCAATGCATGCACACCAGAGATGGAGATGATGGCAAATGCGAGTTTTAATTTCAGGTTATAGGTGTTAACGTGATCAAGCCAGTCGGGTTTTTTCATATCGGTGTTGTCAAAATGCCCTGTGGTCACGAACAGTGAGACACCCGCTAAAGCCACGACCCATACTAGCTGTGCCACCATGGTCATATCGACCAATTCGAGTACCTTAATGATCAAGCCAATTTTTTCCAGATCCCCGAACAGTAAGGTATTCATCAGTTTGTAGGTCTCGTACAAAAATTTACCCAAGATTCCAACAATGATGCCGACCAGACCCATATAAAACAATAACATCATGATCCGCATGCCATATAGCATTGATCCTACGCTCGATAGTAGCTTTTCCATTTTTTCCTTAATAAAGAATTAAACCCAAAGGGCGATCAAAAAGATGCCCAACATGATAAACGCAATCACAATCTTAGCAATCATTCCCAACATAATACCTAACCAAGTTGAGAAGGCGACTCGGGCAGCGCGCTGGTGATTCTTTTGTGCCCAATACTCGCCAATCGCCGCCCCAACGAGCGGCATAAACAGTACACCAACTAAGCCCATGAATATCCCCACAACCGTGCCGGCTGCTGCGCCAACTAAGGCCAATTTGCTCGCTTGCGCACGCTTTGCGCCCAGCAGCCCAGCAACAAAATCAAGTGCCGAAGCAAATACCGCCAAGATAGTGATGAACACCATAGTGCCGACACTAACGCGAGCGAAATCCTCACTCCAAGCTCCCAAAAGTAAACCTAGCCACACCAATAAAGTACCCGGCAGCAGGGGTAGTACCGTGCCCGCT
>JAYVHZ010000481.1:0-12946 GCA_043770645.1 Undibacterium sp.
TGCGGTCTCGCACCACGATCAAATACCGGCCGGCGGACCCCGATCGCGGCGTCATCGAGACAACACGTCCCGGGCCGACCGCGGCAGAGAATCGTGCTCCGCTTCCGGCGGCCGATGGGAAGGCCGCATACATCGCCTCACGCAGAGAGCCTCCCTGGGGAGCGCTGGCGACGGCGATGACCGTCATGGGTTTAGAAGCGGGCATGCAATACGCCAAACAACTGCATGCTGCCGCACGCTTTGTTGTGCGTGAAGAGAATGGATTTCGTACCTATATGAGTCCAGCATTCCTGGCCATGATGGATGATGACTGCTAAAACACCAAATAAAAAACTTTAGAAAAATACGCTGAATTTCCCACCATGCTGTCACAAAAAAAATCGCCACTATTGACACTCAGTCTGCTGATCGCTATTGCTATCAGTGCTCTCTGTTTGTTCGCACCGCTAGAACAATATCTGAGCATGCGACAAGCCCGTATGAGCACGGCAATCAGCCTATTGATCAGCTACGGCCTATTCTATTTCTGGATACAAAGAGGACATCCATCCCATCGTCAAACGCCGGAAACCAAACAAGCACTTAAAGCCGACGACATTCTGATTATCTACGCGAGTCAAACTGGTTATGCCGAACAACTCGCCCTGCAAACCCAAGCCAGCTTGCAGCAAGGCGGCATGCAAGTGCATCTTTCCGACATCAGTCAGATCAATGCGCAACACTTACAACAAGCACACAAAATTCTCTTCATCGTCAGTACGACTGGCGAAGGTGATGCGCCCGATAGCGCTGCCAAATTTAGTCGTCATATTCTGAGTCAATCGTTCTCACTCTCGCATGGCCGCTATGCGATCTTGGCGCTCGGCGATCGCAACTACCAAGCCTTCTGCGCTTTTGGACATCAACTCGATCATTGGCTACACCAGCAAGGCGCACTAAGATTGTTCGATACGGTCGAGGTTGATAATGGTGACGATGGCGCACTACGTCATTGGCAACATCATTTAGGTGTACTCAGCGGTCACACCGATCTCGCCGATTGGCATCAAGCACAATACGAAACCTGGACGCTGAGCGAACGCCAATTACTCAATCCCGGCAGTCAAGGCAATCCCGTTTATCAATTACGTTTAAGCCCGCCGCAAGAGAGTCAATGGCAAGCTGGCGACATCGCCGAGATTCTGCCGCGCCGCCCCGGCATCGACAGCACACTACCGCACCGAGAATATTCGATTGCCTCGATTCCACAGGATGGTGCGGTCGAACTCATCGTCAGACAAGCGCAGCAAGCCGATGGCAGCTTAGGCCTAGGCTCAGGTTGGCTCACGCACTATGCCGAACTCGGCAGCAGCATAGAAATACGCTTACGCAGCAATCGCAGCTTTCATCCGCCCAGCAATAATTGCCCGCTAATTTTAATCGGCAACGGCACGGGCATCGCCGGCCTGCGCGCGCTGCTTAAACATCGAGAGCAACAAGATCAAAATGAAAACTGGTTATTCTTCGGCGAACGCAACCGTGCTCACGACTACTTCTGTCAAGCCGACATCGAGCAATGGCAAAGCACAGGCGTCTTAAGCAAACTCGACCTCGCCTTCTCCCGCGATCAAACACAACGCGTGTACGTACAAGATAAACTACGCGAGCAAGCCACTGAGCTTTGCGACTGGATTAGCAAGGGCGCCGCAATCTACGTTTGCGGCAGTCTCGATGGCATGGCAGGCGGCGTTGATCAAGCTCTGCGTGAGATGTTGGGAGATTCCGTATTGGAGAAAATGCGTGAAGACGGGCTTTATCGACGGGATGTTTATTGAGTTTGTTTTGGGTTTGCTCTGACCTCGAAACAAACTCAGTGAAGTCAGGTTCTCTCTTGATAGATGATGATTAAATATCGTTGCGATTTCTTTACGATGATGTTAGCTTTCGTTTTTTAACGCCAACTCACGTCTGAAAGCAAAACAGTTATGCGAATTATTGGCCTTCTGCTTGCGATGTTTTTTCTCACTTCTTGCACTTACAAAACGATCCATCCTGACAGGACATTTTGGTTCACATTTGAAAATTCAAGCAAGACTGAACTAATTCAAACTCTAGATGCTTTTGCCACAACCGAAGGATTTAAGAAGAAGCAAGAAGGCGGAGAATACATGAGCACAGAAACGAAAAATAGAATGATATTTGCAGTGTATTCAAACGCTGCTAACTACGAGTTTCAATCGCAAAACATCATAAATGAAAAATGCTTCAGTATTGCAACCTACGATAAGTCGGAAACAGGTGCCAATAAAGCGCAACAGATCTCTGATAAATTGAAATCGTTCTTAATCTCTCATTTCTCGACAAGACTAGCTTTTTACAATGATCAATATTGCAAAATTCCTGTAAGCGCTGTAGGTGCGAATAGCGAAGCGTAATGGCACCTACTGAAGCCATTTCCCCCAAAGAGGTCAAATTGAAAACTTTCAATCTACTTAAACGTATTGCAGCGGCGTGTTTATTCATCGCTTTTTTTCTGCCCTTATCGCAATGCAGTACGCAAAAAGAAAAGGCACAAGTGACTTCGGTTCAGCAACCAGTTAAAGCAGCACCATCTGATGGAGTGAACTACGCCTATAGCAGCGATAAAGACGACGGCATATTTCAAACAATTAATGCGTTTGTCTTCATCTGGCCAACGATCTTTATCCTAGTACTCCTAGCCTACCCCAAGTTTGAAACATATTTGTCGGTTCAAGTAGCCGATATCGCCCTGTGCCTTGTTTCCGCTTTTTTCTTACTTAGATTAACAGCTTTTGGAGAGTTATTGATTGGAGGCTATCTTGCCTGGTTTTCACTTGGCACTTACTTCCTCATTTCTGTTACTAGTTTTCTTCAAAGAGTAAGAAAAGTTTGGTATCTCAAAACAGCCACGGGTTCAATTGAAGCACCGTAAGTGCGGTTAGCAACACATCAACGCTGGCAAGAAAAACAGACCCTCCATACAACTTAAGCTACTGAAAATTCGACTATGCATTATTGGATACTTAGAATCGGCCTCGTACTAATTGCCATAGGAATGATCTTGCTTTCCCCAATCGCCGACTTGTTGCCAGTAGATTTTTGGGGCGTAGTTCAAAATCTATTTTCATCGAATTCAGCAAGTTCATCGACCTACTACCGTATCGTTCCGAGCGAGTCTAGCCAATTCTTTGAGTTCACGACGATTGGTATCGGCTTACTAATGGTTCTTATTGCTTGGTACGTGGGTTCAAAAAGAATGAAATTGGAAAATTAACACGCTAGCTGGCTTTGGCCGATGTGTTATTACTCAAAGCGAATCACAGCTATAAAACAGAACCCAAAGGACATCCCAATGAACCTAATCCCCACCGAAGCACATCAACAAGAAATGCGTCACGCCCATTATGATGGCGCGTCAGGTATTTTAGTCTCTGGTTTGGTGTGGATCGCAGCCACGCTGGTATGCTACCAAGTCGGAACGCATCAAGCTGTGTGGACGCTGCTCATCGGTGGTGCACTGATTTATCCGCTTAGTCTCCTTGTTACCAAGGCGCTGGGACGCCCAGCGACGACCAGCAAAGCGAATGCTTTGAATCAGCTTGGCATGGCGTCGACGATCTGGCTTATCCTGTGCTGCGCGATGTCCTATGGACTTTATTTGTTAAAGCCCGAGCTTTTTTTCCCTGCCATGATGGCGACTATCGGCAGCCGCTATCTGGTCTTTGCGAGCATGTACGGCAATCCGATTTTCTGGGTGATGGGAATATGCCTAATTGTCGCGGGAACCTTGAGCATCTTAACCACGATCTCGCCCTCCACCGCTGCTGCAATCGGCGGGCTCATCGAAGTGCTTTTTGCCCTCTATGTGTTTGCAAAGGCATCAAGAAACTTCAGCTCGGCGAATTAAATGACTACAAATCCGTCATCAGCAACGACATCAGAAACGATCCTGCAATGCCTTCTAGTGAGTCGCCCCTAGTAACGCAACACTGACTACAATTGAAACTGTCTAATTCACATGCACAATATCAAGCTAAATCCACTAACACGAGAAACCATCCCAGTCCTACAACGCCTTTTACAGTTTTACTATTACGAAGCTTCTTTTTGGAGTAGCGAGCAAATTCTTTCTAATGGTTTATTTGATGGGTGCACGGAAGAGAGTTTGCTAACTTATGTTGATGCCGAGGATGCACGGGCGAGTTTGATTTATGTTTGCGACCATCTTGCTGGTTTTGTGCTGTTGGAAGAAATTGACATAGACAATCAGCGCGTTTGGGAAATCGCTGACTTTGCGATTTTGCCAAAGCATCGCGGCGGCTGGGTCGCGATTGACGTCATCCGACAGATCATTGAAAACGGCAAGCATCCATGGCTTGCTGCCACCTTTAAAGCTGACAAGACTGCACAACGATTCTTTACTGCGGTAGCTAAGCGCATCAAATTATCGTCAGTTCGTCAAATAGGACAAGATGATGGGACTTCAGAATTTCTCACTTATATCATCAACGAAAACGACAGTTGACATGACTTAAAAGTCCGTCGCTATCTAGCTTTTATTGACATTGCCTCGACCGACAGGAGCAATTGCATTGCCGATACTGGCTATCGCCACGTAAGCGCTTTCTCACAAAAAGACATGTGCCTTGTGATAATCTTCGTGGCGTTCATCCTTATTCAAGGAGCTTTACTTAAGCGCAGAGTCCTTACTATCAAGAAGATGATGGTCGAGCCGAGCGCAGTTTATTCAACACCTTCAAGCACAACTTATGCAGGGAGATACACAACTTTTTCAAGAGGCTTTAGCCTTGCACCAGCAAGCCAAATTACTCGAAGCGAAATTAGGCTCTGAGTAGATGCTAAGTATCAATCCCAATCATTTTGGTGCCCATAATTTACTCGGCGCGATTGCTCTGCAAATGAATCAGTACCAACAAGGGTTTCTCCATGAAACGACGTCAAACCGCGTAATGCCATTGAAGACCATAAGGCAAATCTTGTGGTCCAAAAACAAAATGCAACACGCGACGTCGGCTGTGTCCGCTCGCTTTTGATGAGGCATGTAAAACCAGAGGTCGCATCACCAAGGCAGCACCGCGTTCGACTGCGCACAGACGTTCAGCACTTGCAGCTCGCAAGGTATTGGCCTGAGTGGTATCGAGTTTGCCGTATTGATGCGAACCGGGAATCAATTTCAAAGCTCCGTCAAACTCGGTGCAAACATCCACGTGTAGACGCACTGCAACGAGTTGCTCTAAGACCTCAACTGGCGCTTGTACAAACCAGCATCCATCTTTATTTGACCAAGCGTTCAAGGCGGGATGGTCCACTTTTTCCGCAACGGGAATACTTAAATCCTGATGCAAAGCGACTAGCCAATTATTATCAACAGATTTTTCAAACAAGCTGCATTGCACCGCGCGGTAAGACGCAGGTAAAACATCGCACAGCAAAGCATGCTGTTGTATCACTTGCGCTAGTTGCGAGCACCAAGCGTGGCTGAGTAATTGACGGTCGCCTGCTTTCGGCGCAGCCGAGTTCGAAGTGATTGCTGCAAGCTGCTCAGATAGCTGCGCTAACTCAATCTCGCTTAATAATGGCGGCGTAACAAAAAATCCCTGAGTTTTGAATTCACTGTTGGACATACAGGATCAGATAAAAGCTGAGAGTGTAAAACAATTCAGGTAAACGGGACTGTCAATTTGAAACAGTACAAAATCAAATTAAAAAGCCCCACAACGCATAACCCCGTTCAATTAAGCTGAAACTATTGTGACGTCATCCCTGCGCAGGCAGGGATCCAGCGTCTTCTGATTTTTACGCCACTAGATTCCCGCCTCAGCAGGCATGACAAAAACTTTGATAATCGCTTAAGCAAAAAAAAAGCCGCACTTTGGCGGCTTTCCATTATCACTTACTTCGCACTACCCATCTCAACCAAGATGTGCAGCACAACTTGAACGAAATCTGATTTCATATGAGTAGCTCCTAAAGAAGTAACAAACTAATTTTAGAGACCTTCAGCCGCCATCACTTGCGACGCTGCGTTAATCACCGCAGCAATCCGGCCAACATCACGTAACTGCGTAGTTGACATACCTTCTTTACGCAATAAGTCAAAATGCGACTTGACGCAGAAATGGCATTTACCAACGATAGACGCTGCCAGCGCATACATTTCAAAGCGGCGCTTATCGACACCACCATTGGTCGCATAAGCGTTCATGCGCAATTGCGCGCCTTGCGATTTCAGATCTTCATCGTCGGCCATTTCCACAAACGGATACCAGACATTATTCATACCCATCAAAGCCGCCGCCGTCATCGCAGCCTGCACCTCTTCTGGCGCGATATGGCCCGAATTTTTGATCAAGTCGATCAGGGTTTTATTCTTCGTCGCAAACGCCGCCGCCAAGGCAACCGCTACAGCATCGTTACCTTCCAAACTAGAACGCGCAATCGTGCTGTCCACATTCAAACGAATATCTTTAGCATAATCAGGAATGCTATTTTTAATTGAAGTAAGAAATTCCATAGTTTTCACCTATCAAAAAGCGTTTTTAAAACCCGCCGGAGCGGGTTGATTGTACTGCGAGCACCAGTATTAACCAATCACTGGTTAACCGTAATCGCGATTAGAAATTCACATTCTCGGGATGCAGTGCAAGGCGCACACCGGAGCAATATGTCAATATTGCGAGGATCGCACTACGTCAATACTTACGCCGCAATGCGCCCGAAAATTGAATTTATAACGCGATTACAATGTCGAACCGCCTACCGTACGATTACATGGGCAGAGCTCATCCGTTTGCAAACCATCCAAAATACGCAAGATTTCAGTTGGGTTACGACCTACGTTCAAGTTATTCACAGAAACGTGTTGAATGACATTGTCTGGATCCACGATGAACGTTGCGCGCAAAGCCACGCCAGCATTCACATCACGTACACCCAACATATCAACCAAAGAACCAGTCGCGTCGCCAAATGCATAGTGATTCAACTTGTCCAGATCTTTGTGTTCACGACGCCATGCCAATTTGCAGAATTCATTATCTGTAGAACCGCCCATCAACACGGTATCGCGATCAGCAAAATCATTTGTCAATTTTGCGAATTCTACGATTTCAGTTGGGCAAACAAATGTGAAATCTTTTGGATAGAAATAGATAACTTTCCATTTACCTGGGAAAGACGCTTCTGTAATCGTTTCGAAAGCGGATACGCCGTTTTCTTCGTGATGATTAAAGCCTGGCTTAGCTGCTGGTACGCTGAATGCATCGAGTTTTTGTCCAACTGTTTTCATTGATTTCTCCAGAAAAATTAACATGAGTGTTTCATTTATTGCCGAAGAGTGAATTTTCAAGTCCTGCGCAATTCACTCATCGACGAATTCGGTTTAAATTCACAACTGGGACGAAGCTTATCACTATCAATTAATCAAATCCAATAGATTATTACTAAACAACCTTTAGCTTACGCCTAAGACGGACTGCAACAACGCATCATGAATTGCTTTCATGAAGGCAGTATGACATGGTTGGGTGTTGAATCGCGTTTAAAGCTGGCCAAGCTCGAAGCCTGCACCGATCGATCTCGCTGCTTTCTGGAATAAATTTCTTCACAGTTTTAGTTTAAATTTCCCCTCTCCCGCAAGCGGCAAGTTGGAAATGCGGGGGCGGGGATGAGGGTGTTTCAGATTTGATTGACGAGATTTAGAAATCTAAGCAGCACCATATCCGCACCACTTCGCAGTACAAAACAGCGATGCAGTTTCTGAACTCCCCTCACCCTAAGCCTCTCCCGCATGCGGGAGAGGGAATATTGCCCCCTAAAACCACGGTTTTACCGCACTAAGCCGCTATAATCGCGGATCTTTATTTATTTGACGAGTTTGCCGTGTCTGATCGTTTAGCCGTTCTCCCTCAGTATTTTTTACCTAAATATTTATTGACCGCCTTCGCCGGTCTGGTTGCCAACGACCGCGGGGGCAAACGTACGACCCGCCTGATCAATTGGTTCGTCAAAAAATACAATGTGAACATGCAAGAAGCCGCGAATCCTGACACCGCCAGTTACGCCAGCTTCAACGAATTTTTCACCCGCCCACTTCGTGCCGACGCGCGCCCTATCACAGCCTCAAAATACGCCTGCCCTGTCGATGGCGCTATTAGTGAATTTGGCACGATAGAACAAGGACAAATCTTTCAAGCCAAAGGCCACAATTTTTCCGCGACCGCTTTAGTCGGCGGCGATGCGAGTCTTGCCGCAAAATATCACGACGGCCAATTCGCCAATATCTATTTGAGCCCGCGCGACTATCACCGCATTCACATGCCTTGCGATGGTCGCTTGAAGCGCATGATTTACGTGCCTGGTGAATTATTCTCGGTGAACCCAACCACCGCTCGCGGCGTGCCTGGTTTGTTCGCTCGCAATGAGCGGGTAGTCTGCGTGTTTGATTCCCCGCATGGAGAATTTGTATTGGTGTTGGTAGGCGCAACCATTGTCGGCAGCATGCAAACCGCCTGGCACGGCATCGTCAATCCACCACGCACGCATGAAGTCCGCGAATGGACTTACGCCGATCAAACGATAGAATTGAAAAAAGGCGAAGAGATGGGTCGTTTCCTCTTAGGCTCGACGGTCGTCATGCTGTTTGCCAAGGATAGTATGCAGTTTAATCCTAGTTGGAAACCTGCTGGTGCTGTGCGTTTGGGTGAGGAGATGGGGGCTTGAGTTGTTTCTCAATGAATGTGAGTTGGCACTCGTTTGTGAACAACTCACGTAGGTTGACAAACTAAATGTCAGGTTTCCCGAACACATCTCGTTATAACAAATATCCCCCAGATCGAAATTGAACTAGCTGCATTCCCAAACTAATAAATCACTCGTTCAGAAACTCTTGTACTGTCCAAAAAAAGATGCGCGATAAAAACAAGCAGATTTTGAGTTGGCTTAAGTAGATGTCTAACTCTGCAATGACTAATGGCTCCAACTCATTGACTTCTTAATCTTCTAGTTTTTGACCAGTCCAAGGACAATAATTCCAAGAAACGTGTGCATCTTTTCCGTTAGAGCATTTGCGCGGTATAAAAAGGGCGTTCAAGGGTAGCTCAATGCTGGCATCCAATAAAGTCTTGTCTTTGTTTGCAAGCTGGACGTCGATTTGCCCTTTCTGATAGGGATCAAGAATTCTCGTCGAGGTCTGAGACCTGTCATTAAAGACATAAAAATGCAGATTATTACCAAGGTTACCCATTGCTGATCCAAGAATGGGCTTGAATTGTCCGAGAACCAACTCAAGATCTGAATCAATCTTCTGCAATGGTGATAGCTTCTCCTTTTTCCCCTTTGAATCGACGAAAGATAACACCATGTTCTTTCCAATTTCTTCTTTCGAATAATACTTCAGAGACCCAATCGCAGAGACATCTGCCTGAACAACTGCTACCAACGAAATGTTAGCGATAACCTCAATCATCGACGTCTTTTGCATTTCTGTTAAGTTTACGTCTTTGGACAATACAGCCTTCCAAAATTCACTAGGAATCCACCAAACTAGTGACACATGATTTTCGCTACCACCTTTTGCTGTAACTTGAGTCTCGGCTGTCATCGAGGAAGTGTTAATGTCCTTGAGTAGCTTTTTTTCTATAGCATTTGAGTGGGCAGCAACCATTGTTAAAATTGCAAATGCAATATACAGTTTCTTCATTATCTTTTCCATTCAATTTTCAAAATCTGATGTCCAATTTGATGTCTGTTAGTAAATTGGCTTTTTTGTGGACACAATTTACATCGCAAAATACATGTGTATGTGCACCTCACAAAACACGAATTTCTTTCGGCTCCAAGATTGAAGACTTGATCAGTTCTATTTTGTCAGGCAAACAAAGTAAATAATATTTTATCATCAATGTAACTAAGGCATCCTCCTTGACTCCAAGGATTTTTTCAAACAGCAAACACCACAAACTTTCCATCCCGCATTGCACAAATTTCTTGCATACGTCTGTGATTTGATAGATAATCTAAATACGAATTGTTCTTATTTAGATTAAAGTTACGACTTCAAGGCAAATCACCATGAATACGCTGCAGGCTCCACAACTTCCACGTCAATTTGCCACCGGCATAGTGATTGCGCTCTTGCATGTGTTGGTGTTTGGTTTAATCATATTGAATCCGGTTAAACATTTTCAAACTGCGCCTAAAGAAACTGTGGTCTTGATGATGCCAAGCATGTTGCCGAAGCCGGTTTTGCCAGTGAATAAAGTGGTGGTCGAGTCTGCAACAAAACCTAATGGCATCGCCGCACCTGTCGTCCCACAAGTCGCTGTACAACGTGAATCGCAAGATGCGATTACGGTTGCGCCTGCAGTCGCTGAAATCGCTCCTCAAACGACACCTGCACCAGTAGCGCCTAGCCCAGTGATCGCAAAAGCCGAGCCTGCCGGTCCTAAAGTTGTTAGCGCCGTTGAGTACATCAACGCGCCACAAGCCGACTATCCGCCGATGGCGCGTCGCATGGGTGAAGAAGGTCGCGTTGTGATGCAGGTTTTAGTCAACGATAAAGGTCGCGCAGAAAAAGTCGAGATTTTGAAATCTTCTGGCTTTGCGCGTTTAGATGAGTCTGCCAAACTCGCTCTGCTACGTGCGCTTTTCAAACCGTACGTGGAAGATGGCAAAGCCACGATGGTGTTGGCAACGGCGAGTATTAATTTTTCGCTGCGCGGCTAACCAGAATTTTGCACTTCACAAATAAAAATGCATGTCGCGAGACATGCATTTTTTATTAGCTTCTACGATAGACGAATACGGATCAGCTCACTTACGTTGCCACACTTGCCAGCGTTCTTTTCCTTCAAATACGGCTAGCGAATCGCTGACTTCTTTGTCTTCCACGAGGACAAAATCATTTTGCATCAAGGCGAAAAACTCGCTTGGATGGGTTCGGAAAGGCGGTCCTTTTTTACTCGCATTATCTGCATCATCGAGTAAAAAGTATCCTATCAATTGTCCGCCGCTCGCAAGCAACTGTGCCCAACGTGCAATCACAGCCGAACGCTGCGTTGGCGGTAAAGCGCAAAAGAAAGCACGCTCATAAATCACCGAAAGCGCTAGGCTCGGTGTGAAGCTAAAAAAATCAGCCTGAACAATGCGATCTGCCCATTGCGACAATTGCGTCTTCGCAGTCGCGACTGCGGCTGGTGAAAAATCGATGGCTGTCACTTGCCAACCAGCTTCAGATAAAAATCCCAGCTCGTGGGCATGACCGCAACCAGGAATCAAACACACAGGTGAGCTTGGCTGTGTGTGTTCGGTCTGCTGCACAAAATCTCGCAAATCCTGTGGCACAGCACCACGATTCCAAGGTGTAAATCCTTGCTCAAAACGCTCATCCCAAAATTCGGGGTGGTTAGGATTGCGAGTGGCAAATTCTGGCATTAGGCCACCGGCACCATGAAGAAATTCACATAAGAAAAAGCGAGAATCACGCCAGCAACTAAACCAATACCAAAATAAATGATGGTGCGCAGCAGACTATTGGTCGCGCGCTGTTCCGCTATCAAACTCGCCAATAATGCATCATTGTTCCCGCCCTCTGCTGCTCGGCTCAAGGCTTGATGCGCGAGGCGCGGCAATTGCGGGAAGATATTGCTATAACGTGGGGCTTCCGCTTTGAGTTTGTCTAACAATCCGCGCCAACCGACTTGCTCACTCATCCAGCGCTCGAGATAGGGTTTAGCGGTCTTCCACAGATCCAACTCCGGGTCTAACTGACGCCCCAAGCCTTCGATATTGAGCAAAGTTTTTTGCAGTAAAACGAGTTGCGGTTGCACTTCGACGTTGAAGCGACGTGAAGTTTGGAACAAGCGCAATAAGACCTGACCGAAAGAAATATCTTTCAATGGACGATCAAAGATGGGTTCGCAACAAGCGCGCACTGCCGCTTCAAGTTCGTCAACGCGCGTTTCTTTTGGCGCCCAGCCAGACTCAATGTGTGCCTCGGCAACGCGCTTATAATCACGTTGAAAAAACGCCAGAAAATTCTGTGACAAATAGTCTTTATCGTAATCGTTGAGCGTACCGACAATACCGAAATCGAGCGCAATATACCGACCTAAAGTCGCAGGCTCGATGGATACCAAAATATTCCCCGGATGCATATCCGCATGAAAAAAACCGTCGCGGAAAATCTGCGTAAAGAATATCGTCACACCATCACGCGACAACTTCGCTAGGTCAACACCGGCCTCCTGCAATTTATCGATTTGAGAAATCGGAATCCCCTTCATACGTTCCATCACAATCACGGATGAGGAACATAAATCCCAGTAAATTTCAGGAACAATCAATAAATCCGAGTCAGCAAAATTACGGCGGAGTTGACTACCATTGGCCGCTTCGCGCATCAAATCTAACTCGTCATGCAAATACTTATCAAACTCGCCGACGACTTCTTTGGCTTTTAAACGTTTGCCATCAGCCCACAAAAACTCTAACCAACCAGCAGCGATTTTCATCAACGCGACATCGCGATCGATGGTGTCTTTCATTCCAGGACGTAAGACCTTTACGGCAGCTTCACGACCATCTTTTAGTGTCGCAAAATGCACTTGAGCAATCGACGCCGAAGCGACTGGCACACGTTCAAAGCTGGCAAATAATTGATCAGGATGGGCGCCGAGGGACTTGGTAATCTGTGCCACCGCCAAATCAGGATCAAACGAGGGCACGCGGTCTTGCAACAGGGCCAATTCATTTGCGATATCCGGCGGCATCAGATCACGCCTCGTTGACAGTACCTGTCCAAACTTAACAAAAATTGGTCCCAAATCCTCTAAGGATTTGCGCAAACGCTCACCACGCGGTGCGGATAAGTCGCGCCAAAACAATAATGCTTTGATGAGCTTGGCCGTGCGTGGAATACGCAGAC
>JAYVHZ010000482.1:0-13622 GCA_043770645.1 Undibacterium sp.
CGTCTACCAATTTCGCCATCCTCGCGGGATGAAAACACCTTCCGGTAGAAAGACCAGCACAAAAGCAAAGGGCGACTTAAATTGCATTGTCGCCCATAACTGGTGCTGTGGCATTTCAACTTCAACCAACTATTCTACTAGATTTTATCCAGATTTGTCTCGAATTTTTTGTATTGAAATTGAAACTACTGCATTTTTACGGTCATCTGGCTTTTTCATTCAATCCCGATAGCTTAGTAAAAATGCAGTATTGTCTCTTCAAACCACCTAAACTGACCTGACAGGCTCCTTGACTCTAAACCAAGCCGCGTACAAGGCAGGCAAGAATAACAAAGTCAGCGCCGTCGCTATAATCAAACCGCCCATAATTGCCACCGCCATGGGCCCCCAAAACACCGAACGCGACAATGGAATCATCGCCAACACCGCTGCCGCTGCTGTCAAGATAATCGGACGGAATCGACGCACCGCTGCCTCCACTACAGCATCCCATGCGGGTACTCCAGCCGCTCTATCTTGCTCAATTTGATCAATCAAAATCACTGAATTTCGGATAATCATACCGAACAAAGCAATCACGCCAAGCTGCGCAACAAAACCGAATGGGCGTTGTAAGATCAACAGAGCCATGGCGGCTCCAGCCAAACCCAGAGGCCCAGTCAAAAACACCAAAACCGAACGTGAAAAACTATGCAACTGCAACATCAACAAAGTGAAAATAATAAAGATCACCAAGGGCACATTTGCAGCGATGGATTCTTGCGCTTTACCGCTATCAGCGGCAGCGCCGGCCAATTCAATTTTATAGCCTGGCAACAAACTCGCGCGGATCGCATCCAATTTTGGATTAATTTGCGCTGATACCGTTGGCCCTTGAATGCCATCAATAACATCCGACTGCACGGTAACAGCCCATTCACGCCCTTCACGCCAAACGACACCAGGCTCCCAAGCTAAAGAGATTTTTGCCACTTGCGACAAAGGCACGGTCTTACCACTAGCAGTCGGAATATTCGCGTTACTTAAAGCCTGCACTGTTGAGCGCTCATCGACTGGCTGACGAACTACAATATCAATCAATTTATTCGATTCTCTAAATTGACCAACTGTTGTTCCTGTCAAGATTGTATTCGCAGCACGCATCACATTTTGCGAAGTTCCACCCAATGCACGCAACTTGTCCTGATCCATATCGATACGTACAGTTTTAACCGATTCATTCCAGTTATCGTTAACACCAATCGCATTTGGATTCGCATTCATCACTGACTTGACACGATCTGCAACTTCACGCACCTTTGCAACCTCTAAACCAGTAACGCGGAATTGAACTGGGTATGGCACCGGAGGACCATTCGGCAATAACTTCACACGACCACGCACCTCTGGAAAATCTTCCTTAAATGCTTGATTAATTTTCAAACGCAAAGCTTCGCGTGACTTCAGATCTTTGGGCAAAACCACGATTTGCGTCACGTTCGTTTGTGGAAATATTTGATCCAGCGGCAAGTAAAAACGCGGACTACCCGTACCAACATAGCTGGTAACACTTTCTACGCCTTGCTGCTTTTGAATAAAAGTTTCAAATTTTTTCGCTTGAGCTTCGGTCGCAGCAAATGAAGAACCTTCGGGCAACCACAATTCCACCATCAATTCAGGGCGACTTGAATCCGGGAAAAACTGTTGCTCAATAAATTTAAACCCGAATACACCTAAACCAAAAACTGCCAAGGTGATCCCTATCGTGGTCTTACGCCAAGTGACGCACCAATTAACCAAGACTCTAAAGCGAGAGTAAAACGGTGTATCAAATAATTCATGATGTCCATCCGCACCAGAGTGTGGTTTAACACGCAGCAATAAATAACCAAGATAAGGCGTAAACAACACCGCAGCCAGCCAAGAAATAATCAGAGCTAAAGCATTCACAGAAAACATCGAAAACGTATATTCGCCCGCGGCAGATTGAGCCAAACCAATTGGCAAAAATCCTGCCGCAGTAATGAGGGTGCCGGTCAACATTGGCATCGCCGTCGAGGTATACGCAAAAGTTGCGGCATCAAACCGTGAAAAGCCCTCTTCCATTTTTCGCACCATCATCTCAACGGCAATAATGGCATCATCCACCAACAGACCTAAAGCAATAATCAATGCACCGAGTGAAATTTTATGCAAATCGATATTTAAGATACGCATAAATAAAAACGTCACCGCCAATACCAATGGGATCGTCAGCCCTACCACTAACCCCGGCCAAACATCGAGGCGCCAAGGTTTAGTATGCAGGCCCAATGCTAAAAAACTCACCGCCAGCACAATCACCACAGCTTCAATCAGAGTATTTACAAATTCACCGACTGACGAGGCGACAATTTTTGGTTGGTCGGAAACACGATCCAGTTGTATACCAATCGGCAATTGCGACTTAACGGACGCGACTTCCCTATCCAAATTTTTACCAAGCTCAATGATATTGCCACCCTTTTCCATCGAGATGCCTAGTCCAATAACCTCCTTGCCATTAAAACGCATTTTATCGACGGGTGGATTTTTATACTCTCGCTTGACCACCGCAAAGTCACCTAAGCGAAAAGTGGTTCCATTGGCACGCAATTGCAAGTTTTCCAGATCCTTTACAGCCAATAGAGCACCTGAAATACGAACTTGCAAATTACTTGAAGACGTCGTTAGAACGCCAGTGCCTTCAATCGAATTTTGGGAATTAATTTGTGCCACAATGGTCTCAAAGGGCACGCCTAACTGTGAGAATTTTTTCTGAGAAAACTCAATATTAATTTTCTCTTCCTGCACACCAAACATTTCTACTTTGGCGACTTTCGGGATACGCAAAAATTGCTGACGAATGAAATCTGCATATTCACGCATTTCTTCATAGTTAAAGCCATCTGAAGAAATCGCAAAAATAGAACCGTAAGTATCACCAAACTCATCGTTGAAAAATGGTCCGAGCACGCCTGCTGGCAAAGTCCCCTTGATGTCACCTATTTTTTTTCTTACTTGATACCAAGTTTGTGCTGTTTCCTTCGGTGGAGTCGATTCTCGCAATTGCAGAATAATTAACGTTTCTCCAGGTTTCGAGTAGCTGCGAATCTTGTCCACATAGGGTGCTTCCTGTAATTTCTTTTCCAATTTATCAGTGACTTGTTCTGCCATCTGCAAAGCTGTAGCACCGGGCCACACAGCGCGCACTACCATTGCTCTAAATGTAAATGGCGGATCCTCATCTTGACCCAAGTGTGCAAAACTAAATATGCCACCCAACAGTAAGGCGACCATCAAATAACGCGTTAGTGGAATGTTCTCAAGCGCCCAACGCGACAGATTAAATCCGCCTTTTTCAACCGTATCTTGACTCATTTAACTGCTCCCTGTGAGGTTGCAGCGGATGCAGTTGACGCGTCAGAAGGATGTGCGACCTCGCCCCCAAGAATTCTCACTTTTTGACCAGCTTTTAACAAATTAACGCCGCCTGTCACAACGATTTGTCCAGACTGAATCCCACTTGCAATCAAAATATCCTCAGCAACGGTAGCGCCCACTTGGACTGGCACCAATCTGACGACACCAGACTCAACAATCCACACCGAACTCACATTTTTTTCTTGGAACAAAGCAGTCAAAGGCAATCGTATCATCGCGTGTGGATTTTTCATGCCAAATGAAACGTTTGCTGTCATACCTAAACGCACGTTCTTTGCAGTCTCAGGTAAACCAATTTTCGCGACGAAGGTACGCGTTACCGGATCGGCGATTGGCGATAATTCACGCAGCTTTGCGGTATAAACTTCTTGTGTGTTCGCCCACAATCGCACCTTCACATCAGGCATACTGCGTATGGAGTTAATTTTATCTTCGGGAATGCCAACCACGACGTCCACATCACCGCTTTTTGCAATACGTACAACTGGCGTTCCAGCGGCTACAACTTGTCCAACTTCCGCTTCAATTAAAGTCACTACACCGTCAACATCAGCGGTCAAACTCGCATACCCAGCTTGATTTGATTGATTAGAAAAACCTGCTTTCGCTTGTTCATAACTTGCTTGGGCGGACTTATACGCAGTTTCTTTAGATTCCAGAACTGCCTGCGCAACAAAATTTTTATCACGCAAATCTTGATAACGTTTGAATTCGGCTTTTGCCAGATCACGATTACTTTCCGCAGCAGTTAATCCAGCTTTTGCTTGCGCTTGCCCCAACAGCAAGTCTTGCGGATCTAGCTGCATTAATATCTGTCCACGCTTGACGACTGTGCCTAACTCAACTTTGCGGGCAATTATTTTCCCTGGCACCCTAAACCCCAAACGAGACTCGACTCGAGCACGAATTTCGCCCGAAAATTCGGTCAAAATCTCACTCCCTTCGAGCTTAGCCTGCATTGCGCGCACAGGTCGAATATCCTCTGTCTTTTCTATTTTTTTTGTACAGCCAGCGATTAAAACTAGGCTCAGCAAACTAGTAACTGAAAAGAATTTAAAAAACGTCTTCGAAGATGGCGCGAGTAGCGCAAAGATATAGCGCATGCGTGATGAGGAGTTTGACACGTGAATTTTCCTTTACGATTCCGTCACAAAGCTAATAATTAAGCGAGTAACAATGCTTAAAAAAGCCCATTAATATTACCGTTACCGGCATGTCTACTAACAAAAGCCAATCTCACAACTCACAATAATGCTTACTCTCAACACTTCATTATGAGTGCAGACTCAACAAATTATGTAAAATCAATCTCTACCACACTAATGGATTTCATTAAGCTGCATCAGCGGCAACGTTCTTGTGCACTATTTTATTGCCTACAACAATCCCAAAGAGTGCTTTTACTTTGTAGTCTAGAGCCCACACTTAATTACTGACTCTCGAGTTAGTAATTATAGTAAGGATTCTTTTTCTTGCCAATGACTTTCGAGTCATTTATTTTTAATTGCCATTATTGACACTCATGAGCATAGAACATTACGAAAATTTTCCTGTCGCATCATGGCTAATGCCAACCTCACTGCGACCTGCAGTACGCATCATCTATGCGTTCGCACGCAGCGCCGACGATCTTGCTGATGAAGGTGACGCAAGTGATGAAGCACGTTTAGCGTCACTGTCCTACTATGAAGCCCAATTAGTTTTAATTCAAAACAACCAGACCAGCAAGGAGCCATTATTTCAAGACCTCGCCAAAGTTATCGCTGAACATCAACTGCCTATTACAGCATTTTTCGATTTAATTTCGGCTTTTAAACAAGACGTCATCTGTAAGCTTTATGAGAACTTCGCCGCCTTACTTGACTATTGCAATCGTTCTGCAAATCCTGTTGGCCGCATTATGTTGCACTTATACAAAGCGAACGATCCAGAAAATTTACATCAATCCGATCAGATCTGTACTGCGCTTCAATTGATTAATTTTTGGCAGGATATCGCCATCGACTGGAAAAAATCACGGATTTACCTACCTCAAGAGGATTTGCGGCGGTTTCATGTTGAAACGGCACAAATTGCAGAGAGCCAATGTGATCAAGCTTGGCAAGATTTAATGCAATTTCAAATTGAACGCGCCCGCACAATGATGCTCGCTGGCAGTCCACTCTGTAAGAACATTCCTGGTCGCTTAGGCTTCGAATTGCGTCTAGTAGTTCAAGGTGGTCTACGGATTTTGGAAAAAATTGAGGCAGTCAAGATGGATGTTTTTGAACAACGACCGACGATCAAACCGCTCGATGCACCATTACTCTTCTGGCGAGCTTTATGGATGTGAAACGAGATCGCCCCCTCCACTCGTCGTGTCGATCCATCCAAACAAATTGACTCGCCAAAACGAAAAAAGTCAGGCGAACCTGACTTTTTTGAAGATATCGATACGTGGTCGAAGTAATCTCAGGCTATAAGGCGACGCAATTAACCCCTATCGCGCTCGCTGGTGCTGGACTAGCAATTGACGCCTTTGCTTTACCATTAGTCACTGTACACTTCTGACCAGTCGGTTGTGTATCGACTTGCACATCATAGCCTTCACCATCAGCCAAACTGAAATTAAAAGTGTACACACCGTCAGCAAACAAAGTACGTGAGTCCTTTGTTCCATCAGGCAAAATATTAGTCAAGATTAAACCGGTTCCAGTTTTCAAGCCCGTCAAGGTACCACCAATTGGAACTCCTGCAGCACAACTTACAGCGACATTGGTCGGTGGACTGCTAATGTTGGCAGTTCCAGTCCCATTCTGGATTTTGCAAACTTTGCCAACGGGTGGCAAATTAACTTTAACAACGTATGGTTTCCCATTGACAGCGTAAGTCTGCATTGTGAAAACGCCATCGGCAACTAATGCCGTTTGAAGTACATCATTTAACGCCAAAGTCACAGACTGATTGCTGGCCAACCCAGTGACCGAACCTGAAATCGCAACATTTGGCAGGCATGTGACTGCTATGTTATTCACTGGGGCTTCGCCAGCCATTTTGCCGCTGCCATTGGCAACTGTGCAATTGACCGGATTTGGCTGTTGGGCGATCGTAATATTGTAGCTACCATTACTGGCGACGCGAAATGAAAAGCTCCCGTCTTTAACCAACTCTTGGCGATAGCCAGCTTCATCGATTAAGAGCAAATAGCTACCTGTCTCCGTCAATCCTTTTACGCTGCCGCCAACAGTTGTATACACAAAACCGCCACAGCCTACTAAAACACCAGCCAACAGCGCACCAAGCACCGAGGTTTTTTTATTCAATTTAATCAAGATAAGTCTACCTTTATTACTCTATATAAACGACTCGACGCTTACACGCGTCCAAGACCACTGCACAATAACTCGGCATTGTACAACATGCTTCACGCATTTTTTATCTTGTTATTGTAAGTAAGTTTGTACAAGAAGCTCATGCAAGTTTGTGCTTAAACGCGCAGTCGGTTAGCATTACGGCTTAATTCATAGCCTAGCCTAACCAATTCAGCATGTCTCCAGACGAATATTGCCAAGAAAAAGCCGCCCAGAGTGGCTCTAGTTTTTATTACAGTTTTTTGTTCTTACCACAGGAAAAACGACGTGCCATCACTGCACTTTACGCATTTTGTCGTGAAGTTGATGATGTGGTGGACGATTGCACAGATGAATCTGTCGCCAGAAATAAATTAATTTGGTGGCGTCAAGAAATTCAATCGATGCTCAAGGATAAGCCTAGCCATCCAGTTACCAAAGCCTTGCTGCCCCATCTGCAAACCTACCAATTAGACGGCGCGCATTTTCTGGCGATCATCGATGGCATGGAAATGGATTTGAATCAAAACCGCTATCTGGATTTCATCGCCCTGCAACGTTATTGTTGGCACGTCGCCGGTGTGGTTGGCGTACTTTCTGCCAGTATATTTGGTATCAAGAATCCACAAACTAAGCAATTCGCCGAAAAATTAGGCTTGGCATTTCAGATGACCAATATCATTCGCGATGTTGGGGAAGATGCCCGTAAGGGTCGCATCTATCTGCCTGTGAATGAATTACAGCAATTTAACGTCCCGGCAAGCGACATTTTAAACGCGCGCCATAGTGATCAATTTGTGGCCTTAATGCAGTTCCAATTTGAACGCACACAAAAATTATATGACGAAGCGTTTGCATTATTACCTGAAGAAGACCGCCGCGCACAACGTACCGGATTAATCATGGCTGCGATTTATCGTGCATTGTTAGTTGAGATCCAACAAGATCAATTCCAAGTCTTGAAACAAAGAATCTCATTAACCCCAATACGTAAATTGTGGTTGGCCTGGAAAACCTATATCCGTGGCTAAGAACAAAGCAAAAAATATCGCTATTATTGGTGCAGGTTGGGCCGGCTGCGCAGCGGCAGTCAAATTAAGTGAGCGAGGACATCATGTGACCTTGATCGAAGCCGCCCGTGCTTTGGGCGGACGCGCACGTGCTGTCGACTTCGATGGACGCTTACTCGACAACGGGCAGCACATACTATTGGGTGCCTATTCCGCATGTTTGGGCTTAATGCGTTTATTGAAAATCGATCTGGACAAAGCACTGCTACGCCTACCATTGCAGATGGTTTATCCGCATCAAACTGGTATTCAATTTATTGCACCAAAACTTCCAGCGCCTCTGCATGTTCTTTTCGCCCTGATGAGAGCGCAGGGCATGTCGAGAAATGACAAGTTTGCTTTAGCGAGATTCTCTACCACGGCGCGTTGGATAGACTGGCGTCTACATCAAGATTGTACAGTCACCGAATTATTGCAGCGCTATGAACAAACTGAGCATCTTTGTCGCTTCATGTGGAATCCGCTTTGCATCGCTGCCTTAAATACGCCACCTGAACGTGCCTCAGCACAAGTGTTCTTGAATGTCTTGCGCGATAGTTTAGGTGCAAAACGCGCAGCGTCAGATATGTTGATTCCGCGTCTCGATCTTAGCCGTTTATTGCCCGATGCCGCTGCCGACTTTGTGCGACAACATGGCGGTCAAGTGAAGACGGGTGTTTCAATTCAATCCCTCATTCAACAAGACAATCAAAGCTGGCGACTTGAGCCACTTCGAGCAACGAGCGGAGAGGAAATCGATACAATTTCCAATCAAGAATTTGATGGTATTGTCATCGCCACCAACGCAAAACAAACCCATCGATTGCTTTCAACCGCTTTCATGGCGACTGCAAATGCAGACGATTCGCATGTCAGCGAAGAATTGTTGGCGAACATGCAGTTTAGCTATGAACCCATCAGCACTTGCTATTTGCAATATCCAGAAACTGTAAAACTTGATCGTCCGTTCTATGCATTGGCAGACAGTCCACAACAAGGACATTGGGCACAGTTTGTTTTTGATCGTGGACAACTCAATGCAAACCAATTGGGATTAATGGCGGTCGTCATCAGCGCATCGACTGAAGCGATCTCTCAACCAGCATCTCAAATCATCACCGACGTTTGCCAACAACTCGCGCAACAATTACAAATTCCTGCATTAGCAACGCCAACATGGACGCAAATGATTACTGAGAAACGCGCAACATTTGCCTGCACAGCTGACTTAAAGCGCCCGGCGAATCAGACTGCAATTCCGGGTATTGCTTTAGCGGGCGATTTCACTGCAAGCGACTACCCGGCAACCCTAGAATCTGCTGTTAGAAGCGGAATAAAGGCAGCCGAATTATGGCCGTCGACATGACGATCAAGCGATTGCATTATTAGTTTTCATTTCGATTCTTTGCCGATCTCAATGATCGAAGTGGCATAGCGTTCGTCAAACCAAAATTTTCAGATTCTTTTTCAATCACGAAACAGAACTCTATGTTTTTTCGTTTCGCCTTTTCTTTTTTTGAACGCCGACATAAGCGCCGTCGTTGACGAATCATAATTCATACACCCCAATAGCATCGTCTCAAAGCAATCCAAGAAAAAGAGCTTGCTCATTGCAAGAACGAGCCACAAAACCACATTGTCTAAGCAATAGGTTCAATTGAAAAACAACACCTTCAAAAGAAAATTGTATTACTTAACGAACTATTGAAAACAAACGAAAAGTAAATCAGTCACCGTGAATTCATGCAATTTTTTGCAAGCTCGGCTCAAGCAAGTGCTAGCTAAAGTCTGGATGACAGCGTCTCACGAGTGATGCATTCAACATTTCTATCACTCGTTCAATTTTGTACCGCTCCGACATACCCTCCCCCGACTAAGCATAAGTAAATTCACTTAGGCGCAAGAGTAAATTTCTCAATTGCGGCACGCTCTCACAAAGATAAGACTACGACAAGCCTCATTGTCAACAAGCCTTTTTGTCTGTCATGAGCTTCGCACATGGAAAACCGAAAACATCGGCAATTCCAGAATTCAAGGTTTGGAAGTTGAATACAAAGCGCGGCCTTGGGTTGGTGGCACTTTGTCAGGATATGCCTCAGTCTTGGATTCCAAAGTATTAGCCTATCCAACTTTCGATGATAACTGGATGTGTGGCCATCGCCAGGAATTTGGTGCAGAAGCCTGCGCCCCACTCTACTTAGGACCAGATCCAAGTAAGCGTGGACGTGCGATTCGTGACGTCACTGGCAATCAATTGCCGATGGCACCTAAATACTCCTACGCCATTAAATATTCACACGACTTCGAACTCGAGAATGGCTGGGTCCTAACACCGTCGATTGGTATGCGCTACCAAAGCCGTATGTATTTCACCGTTCGCAATCTCAACAATCGCGTGCTCGGTGACTATCAGGATGCCTACACCAATTGGAGTGCCGCTGTGAAGTTAGCTGGGCATGATGACAAATGGAATGTGGAATTGTGGGGCACCAATTTGAGCAACAATATCATCAAAAATTGGATGGGCCAAGGTAACGCAGGTGACTATACGTTTAATAGCTACAACCCGCCAAGAATGTTTGGTCTGCGTGCCACTGTTAATTATTAAGATCACGAGAGGTGAAACAAGATTTCGAGTACGAATCACCATCGTATTGGGCTTCCCCCAGGACGTTTTATCAATTAGTTCCATTTGCTGAGTCTCCCCCATTGCCAAGGCAAAAAGGACTGGATATTGCAACACCAGTTTTAAACAGAACTAAGTAATTTAACGAACTGGCTTTACGCGGCAAATTTAGCTAAGAGATTTGCCGCCTTTTTTATTACTGTACTTCGTTTTCAAATTGAATTTCAAATTCAAAGAAAGCTGACGATAAAAGACGAACTAACCATGCAAACTTTTTGCAAAAGCAGATCTCGAATGCTAGATTATGCTCTGTGATGAATCTCACCAACTTGGTGCTTTTTGCTCATCACGAAATTCAGGAATGACGATGCGATTTACGCGACACCACTTTTTCAATAACCGCTGGATCTTGTTGGGGATGATGTTATTCCTGACTGTGGGATTGTTCGCATCTAGTACACTAGGTTGGCTTTGGTATGCGGACAAAAGCGCAACCGCAGCACGTCAATCCTATCTCGATTTGCTATGGATGGAGCAAATCATCACCAACAAACTAGAAAACCAACAAATCATGCTGCAAAATTGGGCGATCGATTTAGATCCGGCGACCAAGCAATCTCGACAAGAGTTTTTACGTCGCATCGATGAATTCATCAAAGAAAATCACGCGATACTCGCTGTCGAAGTCATCGATGAGCAACAGCAACGTCTGATCGGCTTGCCAGATTATGAGCAACGTCCACCGCATTTACCTCCACTCAACGACCCTTTGGTTAGTGAAGCAATTCAACAAAGTCTCCAGCACAATACCAGCGTTTATAGCCAAGTCATCGAACAATTCGCGCCGCTTTGGGTGTTAGCGCTTCCCAATAGCAATGAGAAACATCACCTGTATCGAATTATGGTGACTTATGATCTAAATAAGCTCTTGACGCAGGAAGTCCCTTGGTGGTTTGTGCAGCGCTACGACCTCAGTTTGGTCGATCAACATGACAAGCAATTATCTCCAAGTGAAGGCGGGATCGTGGTACACAGCCAAGAAATTAACCGCCTCGACTTCGGACCATCTGGCAGTGGTTTATCACTCAAAACCAGCGTGCGCACGGTTCAAAATTTTGACAATTTATTGATCGGATTAGCAAGTGCCGTACTCTTATTTGGTATCTTAATTATTTGGTTACTGCGCTTATTACAGCGCTGGATTAAGGAGCGCAAAGCGGCACAGAAAGCATTACGTGAACGCGATGAATTACTACAGCATACGGCGCAACTGTCGAGCTTGGCGGAATTCGCATCGGGGATGGCACATGAACTCAATCAACCATTGGCACCCATCGCCAATTACGCAGCAGCAGCAGCAGAATGTTCAACTCGGACGATCTTCCAGAGGCGATAGCGGTCGCACTAAAAGTGCTAAAACAACTAAACATGCACAAATAGATAAGACTCAATAATCCCTGTTTCTCAATTTGGTGAAATATATTCATAGAGGCTTAAGTCGACATCAGCAAAAGATAGAGCTAGCAGTGTGCCGCAATTTCATTTGAAAGGGAATGCAGATGCAGGTCAGCTAAGTACATTTACCTAGCGAAGAAAGTAGTTCTATGCATTGCCGTTTTTTTTTGCGCAGAGTAAATTTCTGCTTGACACTATTGAGTGTGGCGTATCGATATAGGCAACTAGCCGACGCTGCCAGAGAATTACATTTTATTTTGGTATTTTGAAAGTTTGGTTTCTATGTTAAATCCCATCAACACCTTGAAGAATCAAAGGGTGATTTCGATTGACGCGTTTCGTGGCATCACTTTTTTGATCATGATCATCGTCAACGAGCTAGCCAGTGTCAATGGCATTTCTATCTGGCTCAAACATATGCCTGCCGATGCTGATGCGATGAGCTTTCCCGATATCGTGTTTCCTGCATTTCTTTTTATCGTCGGTATGTCAATACCGTTTGGCATTAATCATCGCATCGCAAAAGGCGAAGATAGATTCGGCTTGAATCTGCACATTGTATTGCGCGCGGTGGCTCTGATCGTGATGGGCGTTTTCATGGTCAACGCGGAAGGAGGCTACCATCAAGCCTCAATGCCGATTTCTATACAACTCTGGGCTCTATTATCTTATCTGGCGTTCATGTTGATTTGGGGTGTCTATCAATTTAAACAAGCCATCGTCAATCACCTCTTATTAGCAACTGGCATCGCGATCTTAATTCTACTTGCCTTCATTTATCGAGGCGGTGAAGATGGTTCAAAGACTATGTCACCACAGTGGTGGGGAATTTTAGGTTTGATTGGCTGGGCGTACTTATTCTCTTGTGTGATCTATCAACTGTGCCGTGGAAGACAAGCATTACTGATCATGTCGACCGCATTATGCACGCTGTTTTACATCGTGTCACATACGGAAAGCTTTGGTGTTATGGCGGCATCTAGTAGCTTACTAAAACTCATTGGGAGTCTCGATGCGCATGCTGCACATAGTAGTATCGTGCTCGCGGGTCTGATTTCTAGTTTGATTTTTTTCGAGGAAAATTCATCGCTCTCACAGTCCGGACGTTTTTCTCGCGCTTTCTTTTTGATGATGACACTCATCATTGCCGCGAGCCTGCTACGACCTGAATATAAAATCTCAAAGATTTATGCAACGCCATCTTGGTGCTTCTACTCAGCCGCGATCTGCATCGCTGTGTTTGGCTTTCTATTTTGGCTAATGGATCTTAGACGTATTCAAAATTGGATAATGCTCATCAAGCCCGCTGCCATCAATCCGCTGATCTGTTATTTACTGCCTTTTGTGATTGAAGCGATCTTGAACATGTCAGGAATTCGATCGCCCTTACGTGCACTCGAAGGCAATCTCGGTATGATAGGCGCCTTATTCTATGCTGCGGTGATGATGTTGATGGTCCACGGCTTAAACAAAGTTAATTTCAGATTGAAATTTTGATCGAAGTGAAAAACAAAATTGGTCAGTCAGTGCATTACTTATCTTCAGAGGCCTGATTAACTTGTGCAGCTTCAGGTGTTGCACTATTTTGCTTCAGTTCCTCAGCCTTTTTCGTTTTCCATTTCGAATAAAAATACGCACCGCCTGCCACCGCACCAGTCACCGTCGCTGCGGCACCAATGACTGGTGCTGCAGCCACCATAATCGGCGGGCCAACAATCGCGG